>JALHNR010000192.1 GCA_022843525.1 Methylocystis sp.
CCGGCTCGCCCGCCCAATCGGAATCGCTTCTGACAGCAGCGTCAATTTCCGCTTCAGTCATTTTCTGTCTCAACGTTATCCTCCGCGATCTGGCCGTGAGTCGGGCGGGCGAACCGAATGATATTGGTGAATTCGCGCCCTGCCGCAAAGGAGTGCTAGGGAGAGCCGATGCGCTTTTCCCCTTCCTTCCTCGATGAGATACGGGCGCGCCTGCCCGTCTCCGACGTCGTGCGCCAGAAGGTGAAGCTTCGGAAGGAAGGCAGGGAGTGGCGGGGCTTGTCGCCCTTCAACGCCGAAAAGACCCCCTCCTTTTACGTCAACGACCAGAAGATGCGCTGGTTCGACTTTTCCGCCGGGAAGAACGGCAACATTTTCGATTTTCTCATGGAGACGGAGGGGCTCTCCTTCCCCGAGGCGGTGGAAAAACTGGCGGCCCTCGCGGGGCTCCCCCTGCCCGTCGAGACCAAAGAGCAGCAGGAACAGGACAGGCGGCGCGCGACGCTGGGCGAGGCGCTGGAAGCGGCGGCGGTCTTTTTCGAAAAGCAGCTCGCCGGCGCCGCGGGACGGGAAGCGCGCGCCTATCTCGACCGCAGACAGATTTCCTTGGCCGCGCGCGAAAAGTTCCGTCTGGGCTTTGCGCCGCCCGAGCGCCATGCGCTGCGCGATCACCTCGCAGCCAAGGGCGCGAGCGTCGAAACGATGATCGAAGCGGGCCTCCTCGTCCATGGCGAGGAGATCGCCGTTCCCTACGACCGGTTCCGCAATCGGGTGATGTTTCCGATCTGCGACCGCGCCGGACGGGTCATCGCCTTCGGCGGACGCGCGCTGGAGGCGGACGCCCAGGCGAAATATCTCAACTCCCCCGAGACGCCGCTCTTTCACAAGGGCGCGACGCTTTACAATCTGCACAACGCCCGCAAGGCGGCGCATGAGACCGGCGCGGTGATCGCCGTCGAGGGCTATGTCGACGTCATCGCGCTGGCCGCGGCGGGCTTCCCCAACGCCGTCGCCCCGCTCGGCACGGCGCTGACGCCGGAGCAATGCGCCTTGCTCTGGCGGCTGGCGGAGGAGCCGATCCTCTGCTTCGACGGCGACAAGGCGGGGTTGAAAGCGGCCTTTCGCGCCGTCGATACGGCGCTGCCGCTGATTGGCCCCGGGCGCTCGCTGCGATTCGTCCTTCTGCCGGATGGCCAGGATCCTGACGAACTGCTGCGCTCAAGCGGGGCAGAGGCGCTCGCGGAAGCGCTGAACCACCCGCTGCCGCTCGTCGATCTCCTGTGGATGCGCGAGACCGATGCGGCGACGCTCGACACGCCCGAGCGCCGCGCCGCGCTCGAGCGGCGGCTGCGCGAGATTGTCGGTCAGATCGGCGATGACGACCTGCGACGTCATTACCTCCAGGAACTGGCGCAGCGGCTGGAGCGCCTCTTCGGCCGGGATCGGCGCGGCCAGTTTCGACGCCCCGACGTCCCGCGGCGAGGGACGAGCGGTCGCCGGCGCGCTTCCGACGAGGGCGCCGTGACCATCGGTCCAGGCCTGGCGAATTCGCCGCTGTTTCGCGGCGTCAAGTCCGCGATTGCGCCGCGCGAGGCGCTTATCCTGTTGATCCTGATCAACCATCCGGATCTGATCGACTCCCGTGCGGAGGATCTGGCCACGCTTGATCTTGAGTCCGCCGACGCGCGCGACTTGCGCGACGCGCTCCTGCGATTCGCGGAGAGCAGCGCGGACGATAAACCTGAGCTTCACCCTTTTTTAGCGTCGCTTGGACTTACGCGGACGGTCGCCCGGCTGGAGGCGATGGCCGCCCATTCGACGCTCTGGAGCGTGCGCCCCGAGGCGGCGGCGGCGGACGCCGGCGAGAGCCTGCGACAGGCTTTCGCCTTGCATCGCAGATCATTGGCGTTAAATAGAGAGTTGCGCGCGGTGCAAGCGCTGCTCGCCGACAACCCCAACGAGCGGGATCATGCGCGGCTGAAGGATATTCAGACCCAGTTGTCGGCGCTCGAGGGCGCGGAAGCTGCGGTGGAAGGGTATGGGTCGCTTTCCGGCCGGCCATCGCGCAATTTGTGAATTCGCATTGGTTATGGCGCCGTGGCGAAGAGGGGATGGAAGACGCGCCGCTAGGGAGCGGTGCGAAGGTATTTTCGCGGTCGGCAGGGCTTTTTTCGTCCGCTGGCCGCGCTTTGGCGTAGAGAGGGCCGGCCTCTCTGGCTATTTTTGGAAAACTTGCGCCTTGCCTGGTTCGGGGAGCCGATCCGGGGCGAGGCGTTTGGAGCTTGTGGATGGCGAAGAAAGACGAAACTAAGGTCGAGAACGAAACCGTAGCGGCGACGGAGGCTTCCGACGGACCGCTTCTCGATCTCAACGACGCCGCCGTCAAGCGGATGATCAAGCTCGCGAAAAAGCGCGGCTTCGTCACCTATGCCGAGCTGAACGCGGTGCTGCCGTCCGAGGAAGTTTCGTCGGATCAGATCGAGGATGTCTACGCGATGCTCTCGGAAATGGGCATCACCGTCTCTGAAGGCGACGATCCGGACGACGTCGAGGCCGAAGAACAAAGCCCCGAGGAAGAAGAACCGGAAGGCGGCGAACTCGTCGAGACCCCGCGCGCGACCGCGGTGGCGACGCGCACGTCGGAGCCCGCCGATCGCACCGACGACCCCGTGCGCATGTATCTGCGCGAGATGGGCTCGGTCGAACTTCTGTCGCGAGAAGGCGAAATCGCCATCGCCAAGCGCATCGAGGCCGGGCGCGAGGCGATGATCGCCGGGCTCTGCGAGAGCCCGCTGACCTTCCAGGCGATCATCATCTGGCGCGAGGAATTGGAAGCCGGCAAGGTCCTGCTGCGCGACATCATCGATCTTGAGGCGACCTACGCCGGGCCCGAGGGCAAGGCGACGAAGACCGCTGAGCCGGCGCCCGCCGCCGACCTAGTGGCGCCGGCGACCGCGCCGCGGACCCCGCCCGCCGGGCTGCAGGAGGACGTCCCGCCCGCCGAAGAATCTTTCGAGGAAGAAGACGACATGGAAAATTCCGTGTCGCTCTCGGCGATGGAATTGGAACTGAAGCCGAAGGTCCTCGAAACCTTCGCGCGCATCGCCGACGCCTATAAGAAGCTGCGCCGACTTCAGGACCAGAACGTCGAGAACAAGCTCAAGAACGAGACCCTGACGCCCGCGCAGGAACGCAAATATAAGACGCTCAAGAAGGAAGTCGTCGCCGACGTCAAATCGCTGTCGCTGAACCAGAACCGCATCGAAGCGCTAGTCGAGCAGCTCTACGACATCAACAAGCGACTCATCGGCTATGAGACGAAGCTCCTGCGGCTCGCCGACAGCCACGGCGTGATGCGCGAAGACTTCATCGACAAGTTCCACGGCTCGGAGCTCGACCCGAAATGGGTCATGCGCGTCGCCAAGCTCGGCTCCAAGGGCTGGAGGGAGTTCGTCGCCGCGGACAAGGATCGCATCAAGGATCTACGCGGCGACATTCATGCGCTTGCAACCGAGACGGGACTGGAGATCTCCGAGTTCCGCAAGATCGTACATATGGTGCAGAAGGGCGAGCGCGAAGCCCGGCAGGCGAAGAAGGAAATGGTCGAGGCGAATCTGCGTCTCGTGATCTCCATCGCCAAGAAATACACCAATCGCGGCCTGCAATTTCTCGACCTCATCCAGGAAGGCAACATCGGTCTGATGAAGGCCGTCGATAAATTCGAATATCGCCGCGGCTATAAATTCTCGACCTACGCCACATGGTGGATTCGTCAGGCGATCACCCGCTCCATCGCCGACCAGGCGCGCACCATCCGCATTCCCGTGCATATGATCGAGACGATCAACAAGATCGTGCGCACCTCGCGCCAGATGCTGCATGAGATCGGACGCGAGCCGACGCCCGAGGAACTTTCCGAAAAGCTCGCCATGCCGCTCGAGAAAGTGCGCAAGGTCCTCAAAATCGCCAAGGAGCCGATCTCGCTCGAAACGCCGATCGGCGACGAGGAAGATTCGCATCTTGGGGATTTCATCGAGGACAAGAACGCCGTGCTGCCGATCGAGGCGGCGATCCAGTCAAATCTGCGCGAGACGACGACGCGCGTTCTCTCCTCGCTGACGCCGCGCGAGGAACGCGTGCTGCGCATGCGCTTTGGCATCGGCATGAACACCGACCACACGCTCGAAGAAGTCGGCCAGCAGTTTTCGGTGACGCGCGAGCGCATCCGCCAGATCGAGGCGAAGGCGCTGCGCAAGCTGAAGCATCCGTCAAGGAGCCGGAAGCTGCGGAGCTTCCTGGATAACTGACATGACGCGCGCGGAGAATCGATTTACGCGTCGACATTCTCTGCGACGGCGCTAGGCAGCGGCACGGGGAGACCGTCCGCGTCCAGCCCTTCGATGTGGAAACGTATCGCTTCGCGCAGCTCCCGTTCGACTTCGGGAACTCATGCGCCTGTCGCGATGCAACCCGGCAAATCAGGCACATAGGCCGAATAATTGCCGCCCGCCTTTTCGATCACGACCGCGTAACGCATCACGGCTCTCCCCCAGATATGACTGTCAGAATGCTGCTTAGAGTGACGTGTCATTCCCGGCAGGCGGCAGCCTGACCGGGAAGCCAGAGCAAACTCTACGACACTTGTTGGGGCTCTTGATTCCCGATCGCGCGCAAAGCGCGCGTCGGGAATGACATTCGGCCCGATATTTTTGGATCAGCTAAATTTCTTCTTCTGGCTCGATCCGCGAATTCCTCTTCGTATCCGGCATCGTCGCGTAGACGATGAGCGAGATGAAGATCGCGGCGCTGGCATAATAGAAGAACCAGCTCTCATGGCCCTGCGCCTTGAACCAGAGCGCCACATATTCCGCCGAACCGCCAAAGAGCGACACCGTCGCCGCATAGGGCAGCGCGACGCCGGTGACGCGGATCGCAGCTGGAAAGAGTTCCGCCTTCACGACGGCGTTGATGGACGTATAGAGCGCGACGATCAGCCAGGCGCAGCAGATAAGCGCAAAGGCGATCCATGCGTCGCGCGCATTCTGAATCGCAGTCAGCAGCGGCGCGGTGAAGATCGTGCCCAGCACGCCGAAGGCGATGAGCATCGGTCGGCGGCCGACACGGTCCGAGAGCGCCCCGTAGATCGGTTGCAGACACAGCGCGAAGAGAAGCGAGCCGGCCGCAATCCACGTCGTCTCCGCATCGCTCAGTCCGACGGAGAGCTTCAAGAATTTCTGCATGTAGGTCGTGTAGACATAGAAGGCGATCGTGCCGCCGAGCGTCAGCCCCACGACCGTCGCCGTCTCCCGCTTATGCGCAAGGAGCGCACTCAGCGATCCACGTCGCCGTTCGGCGCGCGACGCCTTGAAGGCGGGCGTCTCCGCAAGATCGCGGCGCATATAGAGCGCCACGATGGCGAGTAGCGCGCCGAAGGCGAAAGGGATGCGCCAACCCCAGTCGCGCAGCGACTGAGCGTCGAGCGCGACATTCTGCAGGATGAGCAGCACGCAAAGCGCCAGCAGCTGGCCAGCGATCATCGTCACATATTGAAAGCTCGAATAAAAACCGCGGCGCTCGGGATGCGCCATCTCGGCGAGATAGGTCGCGCTCGATCCATATTCGCCGCCAAGACTGACGCCCTGAACGAGGCGCGCGAAGAGCAGCGTCGCCGGCGCGCCGACGCCGATCGTCGCATAGGTCGGCGCCAGAGCGATGAGGAGCGAACCCAGACACATCAGCAGCACCGAAAGCATCAGCGCGGCGCGCCGGCCGCGCCCATCCCCGATCCGTCCGAAGACATAGGCGCCGATCGGACGCATCAAAAAACCAAGCGCAAAAACGCCGGAGGCCGACATCATCTGCGCGAGGGGGTCTTCGCCAGGAAAGAACGAGTCGACGAAATAAAGCGAAAAGGCCGAATAGACGTAAAAGTCGTACCATTCGACGAGATTGCCGACCGAGCCGATCAAAATCGCGCGCAATCGCGCGGCTTCGGTCTTGATGTCTATCGCCGCCGCATCTTCCTTCATTTGTCCTTCAGACCAGCTGGCTGGCGACGTTCACCATGAGCGCGAGAATGGTGGTGTTGTAAAAAAACGCGACGATGCCATGCGTCGCCACCAGCAGTCTCATCTGCGACGAGCAGGTTTCTATGTCGGCCGTCTGAAAGGCGACGCCGATGACGTAGGAAAAATACAGGAAGTCGATGTATTGCGGCATCCGGGTGTTGGGGAAATGCAGTCCGCCGCGCGCCGTCGGCGGTTCGTCCGGATCATGCTCTTCCTCGAAATAAAATTCATGCGCATAATGAAAGGCGAAGGTCAGGTGCAGGAACAGCCAGGAATTCAGCACCGTGATGATGGTAAGCGCGATGGCTGCGCCCTTCTCCCAGCCTTCCATTGACTTCACCGAACCAAGCTCGACGACGACGGCTCCGAAAGAGGCTGTGGCGATCGCCGTCGTGAGCAACAGCATGACGAAGCGGCCCTCGTCGAGAATCTGGGCGCGCTCGCGAATGGTGTCGTGCGTGGCGCCGGCGATGAGAAGGTAGACGAGAGCGAAATAGCAGAGCGCGACGACGTTCCATGCAACGAGCGCGCGGGCGACCGGCTGCATCGCCTGCGGCAGAAGCAATCCGACAATGACGCCGAGCGCGAGACTGAGAAAGAGTTGCGGGCGGGCGCGAACAATACGAAATGGCGCCAGGATCGCCGAGGCGCGCCGACGGGCCTTGGATAGTCCTTGTCGGGGCATCGGCGCGAGTCCTCAGTTGCGCCGCGCGGCGACGAAACGGGCGGCCTCCGCCAGAATGTCGGTTCCCTCTCCCAATCCTGTCTCGCGCAGCGCCGCCGTCGCTTCCGCGACCAGCGCGTCGCGTCTCGCGCGCGCGGCGTCGAGACCGAGAAGTCCGACAAGAGTCGCCTTGCCGCGTTCGGCGTCTTTGCCGGCGCGCTTACCGAGCGCGGCGCTATCGCCCTCTGCGTCAAGAATGTCGTCGGCGATTTGGAACGCCGCGCCGAGCGCTTCGCCATAGCGCGTCAGCGCACGCGCCTGCGACACAGAAGCGCCGCCGAGGATGCCTCCGGCGTCGACCGCGAAGCGCAACAGAGCGCCGGTCTTCATCGCCTGCATCTGCAAGGTTGCTTCGAGCGTGAGCGGCGTCGCCGCCGTTTCAGCGGCAAGGTCGAGCGCCTGTCCGCCGACCATGCCGCCAAGCCCCGCCGCGCGCGCCAAGGCGAGCACCAGCGCCGCGCGCACGCCAGCGTCTTGATGCGTCTGCGGATCGGCGACGACGTCGAACGCGTAGGTCAACAGACCATCGCCCGCCAGGATCGCCGTCGCCTCGTCGAAGGCCTTGTGAGTCGTCGGCCGCCCGCGGCGCAGATCGTCATCGTCCATCGCCGGCAAGTCGTCATGGACGAGCGAATAGCAATGAATCATTTCAAGCGCGCAGGCGGTGCGCAGCGCCGCTTCGCCGACGACGCCAAAGAGTCGCGCGGATTCGATAACGAGAAAGGGCCGCAGCCGCTTGCCGCCGCCGAGCGAGGAATAACGCATCGCTTCGAGAAGGCGCGCAGGACGGGCGATCTCGCCGGGAAGCGGCGCAGCCGCGAGCAGCGCGTCGAGCGCGGATTCGGTGGCGTCGGCGGCGGCGTCGAGACGGCGTCGGAATTCCTCGGCGCATGCGGCTGCATCCATGAGAGCGATGTCCTTTAAAAGCAAACGACAGTGGCTGCTAGCAAATTTACGGTCCAATCCCAAGGGCGCCGCGCGCGTCCCTTTATGGCGAAAACGCGTCGCGCTTCGGTCTTTTCCTGAACCGCGAGCGCTCGAATGTCGCGCGATGTTGTATTTTTGCGACAGTCATTGCAGGCCGCTTTTAATAAACTCCGCGCGACGCCAATGCGGCTAGCGGCATACCCAAGCGGTCGTCGGCCGCGGCGTCGTTAAAGACTCGCGCGGCGCGCATTGAACGGACTGGTCCGGCGCCGCTTCGCCTGGATGCGGACGATCCAGCCTCACCCTAGGAGAAACGCATGAAGAAAGTTCTGCTGCTGACGACCGCCCTGGCGGCGGCCGCGCCGCTTGCGGCGTGCAACACTCCCGGTGAACGCGCAGCAGGCGGCGCCGTGATCGGCGGCCTAGGCGGCGC
>JALHNR010000193.1 GCA_022843525.1 Methylocystis sp.
CCCCTAGTTTCTTACGACGACAAATTAAAAGCGGTCACATCAGCTTGCCTCCAAGCCAATCCGGAGTTCGTCAAAAGAATCGAGAGCCATCCAAAATTTAAATCAGACGCGAGCGACTTAATCGGCATTGTCGACATTAAGCTGCTGCTTATGAAAGACGTCTCTGATCGCAGATGTCTCTCAAACATTGAGACGCTGTCTTGTTGGTGGAATTTTAAGAATGACGCGTTGAGTTCTCAATCGGACGAATGCATCGGCTTTTTATACGAAACTCTGATCTATCTGTCACGCTAGATTCGTCATCTTGAACAAGTTCGCGACATGGCGAAGAGCTGGGTCCTTTGTGCAGCGCGTTGGGAGCTGACCGCGGAATGGTCGATGGTGAGCAGCAGCGCGTCGTGCTTTAAATCGCCGAGATCGGTGAGTCGGACCCCTCAGAGGTTTGCAGCCAGCTTTCGTTGGCCCGAGCCTATAGGCCGCAGCTCACGCGGCAACGCATCAATGCACGCCACTTTCCGATCGGCGCGTCGCAAGCCAGTATGAAGCGGCGCGCCACAGTCTAATTCAAACGCGAAGAAGCGTATTCTCCCCTTCAACGACCTCCCACTTAACGAGATCCAATGTGAACCGGTCAAGTCGGTCGACAAGCGGCGCAACATCGCCGACAGCATGTTTTTCGTATCCATGACTGGCGCAGCGCACGACGAAAGCGCCTCGGGAGTTCGGGCGAGAGGATGGCCTTTGCTGCGCACCATGTTAGGTTTCGCTCAATAGGCAGATTTGGCGCAACCGTTGATATGTCGCATCAAGCCGTGATGGACCAATAATGCAACGATCGAATTCAGAGTGGCTGACGGCGCTCCAGGAAGGCGGGAGAGACCAACAATCGGCGCTGGCGGACCTTCGAGCGCGACTACTGGGAGCAATTCGAGGCTATTTGGCAAGAAATCATGTCTCGCAAGATTTCTTAGCCTCGGACGAAGCGCGGCATTTGGCCGAAGATTGCACGCAGGAGTCCATTCTCGTCATTCAATCAAAACTCGAAGGCTTTCGCGGCGAAAGTCAGTTTATGACCTGGGCCTATTCGATCGCCATTAGGGTCGTGCTCGGCGAGTTGCGGCGTCGACGGTGGCGGCAGAAGACCATCGAGCGCGCTCAGCTCGGGCAGGCGGTCCCGATTTGGCCGATTGAAGAACGGGGGCCAGAAAACAGTCTGCAACAGCAAGAAGCGTGGACTCTACTGACGCGCCTCATCAATACCAAGCTCACGCCCTTGCAGCGAACTGCGCTCATCGCTCACGCTTTTCAGGGAATGCCCTTGGACGAGGTCGCTGAATGGCTGGGCTCCAATCGCAACAGTCTTTACAAACTCATCCACGATGCGCGCAAACGGCTGAAGCAGGCTCTGCTCGAAGAAGGCATCACACACAAAGATCTTATTGCCGTGTTTGACCAGCAAAAATCAACGTCCCATCTTCAAGCAGAGGGTAAGACATCCTCCGTTCAACGCATCCTATAATTGGGCGCGCCGAGAACCGACATGAAACAAAAAGACTTTACTCGGCTGATCGACACCATCTTCGCCGCAAAGAGCGGAGAGGAGCTGCTGTGCACGAAATATTTTGATGAACTGCCCCGTTACGTCGACATCGAGATCTCCGGCCAGGACGCGGGGGCCATGTTGCCTGAGGTTAAGCATCATATGCATCAGTGCCCCGAGTGCGAAGAGGTTTATTTGGCCCTTCTGAGCCTCCTGGACAAAGAAAAATCTTCTGATCCCTCGAGGTAAGACCTCGGTTTCCCATCGCATCTAAGTCGTGTCGGATCGAATCCGCTGGCGCGCGACCGCAGGGATCGCAGCGATTTCGTGCGGTTTTCGGCCCGAAAGGAGAATGTGCGATGAGAAGAACCCGCCCGCAGTGTGGGCTTTCACTTTTTTTGGCCTTATCGCTCACGTGGCCGGGCGCGCTTCTGGCGGCGAGTGCAGCTTCTGCTGGCGACCAGCATTTGATCACGCTCAAGGCAAGCGCAATGCCGTCGGGTCAGCTGGCCTATGAAATGGTTAGTCACAAGGTCAAGTCCTCTACCGGAAAAGAAAGCGACCTTACTGAGCGATACGCGAGCGGCCCCACTATCCCTGGACCCACTCTGGTTATGAAAGAGGGGGACGCCGCCGAAGTGACGCTTCAACATGGCATTGATGATGCGCAGCTGCCCGTCAGCATTCATGTCCACGGCGTGCACTACAAGATCGACAGCGACGGCACGATGAAGCTCTTGAATGGCGTCGCCGACGAAGCCGCGTTCCCCGGCAAGCCGTACACTTACAAATGGACAGCTGCGCTCGGAACCGCGGGGACTTGGGCCTATCACGATCACGCCTTCGGCAATCCCATGCTTGGGGCCGAGGACAAGGGGCTGTTCGGGACGCTCATCATTAACCCGGCGAGCGGCAAGGTTCCCGCCCTGATCGATGGCAAGGTCGTTGACGTCGATCTCGCCGACATCAAGCGAGAGTTTATCCTCTGGATGCACGAAACCACCTTCTGGGGACAGGAACTCAATCACATCATCGAAGGTGGCAAGGAAATCCCACTGTGGACCAACCCAACCGTAGGAGCAAGGCTCGGGGAGAAGGTCCGCTTTCACGTCATCGGCATCGGCACCGCCTTCCATACCTTTCACCTCCATGCACACCGCTGGATAGAGGCTGGAACGGTCGGGGGAGCGGTCGATACGGTCAACGTCGGGCCCATCAGCCGCACCTCCTTCGTCGTGAAGGCCGGAGAGGGCGTTGGCCCTGGCGATTGGCACTACCACTGCCATGTCATTCAGCACATGCAGTCCGGAATGATGGGCGACTTCAAGGTCGTCGAATAAGAAGAACAGGGAGAAACAGACATGAACCAAACATCCTTTCTCGCGCTCGCCCTTGTCGCCTTCCCGCTGGCGAACGCTGCGAACGCTGTCGAACGCTCCAAGTCGGAAGACGTGATTATTAGCCGTCCTGGCGTTCTCCCATCGGCCGTCCTCGAAATGACGGACGAGCCGGGCAAATGGTTCAAGGACCCGAAGTCAGGCGGTTCGCTCGTGGTCATAAAGCCCGGTCAAGCGGTGCTCATCAAGATGACCGACACTAACACGGATCATACGATCACGAGCCTCCTTTGGCAGCCAGGCGCCGCAAATTTCCCTGTCGATCAAGAGAGGCCTTCGAACGCGAGCGTGACGCAAACATTCGACAAACCCGGGCTCTATGTTTTCACCTGCAAGGTGCATCCTTACATGCTCGGCGCGGTAGTCGTCGACGATCCTACGACGGAAGGGCTGGACATCGGCTCGGAAATTCAGCTGGTCACCGGAGCCAAGGTTCCCACCACCAGCGACATCGCAAAGAAGCTGCTCCGAACTTTCTTTATCGGAACGACCCCAACGTTGTGGCGCGATTACCGCACGCGAAATTGGGAGGTCAAATTTCCCGATTTGCCGATCAATCTCGCTGGATCCGTGCTCAAGCTGAGCGCTCTAAATTTTTCGGAGCCGAACGCGCTCCTGCAGCCTCAGAGTCCAGGCGTCGGAGAGGTTTGGGTCGACACTCAGTTCGAAGGGGTGAGCGGAAAGACGAAGCACGGGACAGCTACGCAGATCGACGCCTCCAATTAATTGGACGATCAAGCAAAAGGTGAAAGGCGTCGAGCAGAATATGAACAACCCCCACAATATGTGGACCGACGCCACATACAAATACATCTACCAGACCGAATGGTTCGATAAGCGGCTTACCACCTTCGACCGCGTAAGCGGCAAGGTTTACAACACGCAGGTCGTCGGGCAAAACCCGTCTCACGCGATGTCAAACCCTCTCAACGGCATGCTCTATGTGGCGCTTAACGGGGAGGATCGGGTCCTCAAACTTTCTCCCGGCGAGTTTCCCACCGCTCTCGGCAATATCAACACAGGGCCGCATACGGGACCCCATGGCCATCATATAACTGATGACGGGAAGTATATGATTACGCCCAACGCATTGGCGTCTAGCGTTACAATCGTCGATCTGGCGAGTGAGCACGCGACCGAAATTCCTACCGGAGGCGTCATTCCGATCGCGGCATGGAGCGATATGGATCATAAGGCCTATGTCGCGAATTTACTCGGCACGCCGCCAAAGATGCTGTCCTCGCTCACGGTCATCGACATCGACGGCAAGAAGAAGATCAAAGACATCGATCTTGCTGAGAACTATGACCCTATCAGCGGCGAACATAAAGGTGAGGCCTACGGGCTGGGGCCAATTCAGACCCCGGTGAGTCCAGACGGAAAATATGTGGTCAGCGCGAACTTTCTCAGCACGACCATCACAATCCTCGACACCAAGACCGATAAGATCGTGAAGAGCCTTCCCTGCGAACCTGGCTGTCACGGGGTGAACTTCGGGCTCAAGAAGGGCGGCGGCTACTATGCCTATGTCGCAAGCAAATTCGCAAACGACCTCCTCGTGGTCGACATGGACAAGCTCGCCATAGCCGGCCGTATTCTTCTGGTCGATCCAAAAGATGGACAGATCACGGGCAATTACGGGATGGGCGGCCAGGGCGTCTTGCCGTTGCCCCTGGCTGACGCTGGCATGTTGGCGCCGACTCTCAAACTCGTTGGTACGGGCCAGTTGAGCCCTGAAGTTGAAGGTTGGCTTACCCTCGTCACCCAGCAACAACGCGGTAACTGAAGCATAGCAATTCGGCTCCGATGGACAGTCCGAGCAGGGCTTCCATCGGGGTGATCAGTTGTCACCGCAACAGACGCAGCCCTCGCCGAATAATGCTAGGAGAAGCGCCCGATGATCGAGCGTCCGGCCAAGAAGACAGCACATCTGACTTCGCCCCATGCAGATCGATTCGGTTGCGCGTCGGGCCGTTTAATGGGCTTGGCGAAAGCCTCCGCAGGAATCCCAAGGTCGAAACCTACCCAGGCTGAAGCTGAAGCAGCCGTGCGGGTTCTCATCGAATGGGCGGGAGACGATCCTAATCGCGAGGGGCTGATCGATACGCCGGAGCGGGTGGCGCGTTCGTACCGCGAACTCTTCTCCGGCTATGACGTCGATCCGCGCGACTATCTCAAGCGCACCTTCGACGAGGTCGGCGGCTATGACGAACTCGTCGTCCTCAAGGACATTCGCGTCGTCAGCTTCTGCGAGCATCACCTGCTGCCGGTGACCGGCCGCGCGCATGTCGGCTATCTGCCGAGCAACCGCGTGGTCGGCATTTCAAAGCTCGCGCGCGTCGTGCACGCCTTCGCCCGCCGTCTGCAGATTCAGGAAAAGCTCACCGCCGAGATCGCCGAAGCCATCCAGGATATTCTGGAGCCGCAGGGCGTCGGCGTCGTCATCGAGGCGGAGCACAGCTGCATGACGCTGCGCGGGGTCAACACGACAGGCTCGCTGCTGACGACGAGCCGCCTGCTCGGCGTCATCCGCGACGACCCGCGCACTCGCGAGGAATTCCTCGGCATGGTGCGGGCGAGGTGAGCACTGCCCTCCTGGAATGTGGAGGTCAGCGCCGCGCTCCGGCAGCGCTGCGAGACGCCTCAAGATGATTGTCATGGTTTGATGGCAAGGCCGCACGGCGTAGTCATCGTTCACCGATTGGAAGGCGCCGAAGAACAGGCGCGTTTCGCCAGGATGGGGTCTTCGTGGATCGCGCCGTCCCGATCCAGGACGAAGCGCCAGAGCAACATTCCGCGCCGGAAGGTGAGGCGGGTCTTGCCATGATCCTCCCCATCTCCCCGCTCGCAGATCACCACGATGGCTCCCTGCTGCAGTTCCGTGCGAAAGGCTTCGACGGAGAGTCCGAATTTGGGCGCGACGAAAGTCGCGTCGACAATGAAGTCTTCGCCCTCGCGGACAATTTGCGCACAGCTGGCGTTGCTCATCCTGTCCTCCCCTCACCCGGTCAAGGCCTGCGCGCCCAAAATTAGTGGCCGTTACTTATAGCCGGAGAGGCAGGGTCGTGTCGCGGTCCGCTGCTCAGGTTGATTCTGAGCCGGTGATGCAGTTCGTCTCGACGCTCACCTGCCCGTCCGGCGGCCATAGGTCGACCGAAACTATGCCGGCGGACGCCTGTCAATTTTATTATGAGTGCAAGGCTTGCGGCGCGTTGCTCAGGCCCAAGGCCGGGGATTGCTGCGTCTTTTGCTCTTATGCGAACGTCCCCTGCCACCGATACAGGAGGCGAGACCACGGGACCGAACGAACCATTCGATAAATTGAAATTGAGAGATATTCGCATTCGAATAAATATAGCGCCGTTGGCATATTTGCGGCAATTGCAGTCTTGCCTTCCCGACCCCGGATCGCGACGTCGAGCCGCTCGGGATCATGACGCCATGCTCCTGGCGCCGCCGGAAGCGCAAAAGGCGCTGCGCTCCGCGACCATGCCATTGGCTGCGCTATGTTGGGAGGTTGAGTTCGTCACAGATCGAGCAACTGTGCGAGGGAAGGAAAGCCCCATTCTTGAAGTGGGTTGGGCGACCTCTTGAAGGAACAAGAAAAGCAGCTTTGGGTTGGCGAGGCAGCGAATGTGGTCTGAACTACGCGGGCTGAAAGACGAGATCGATTTTGGCACCCCGCCACGAGATGGATCGCCCGTAACGCTTGATATCGACGACGTGACCGTCACGGTTCCCGCCGGCAGTTCGGTCATGCTTGCCGCCGCGAAAGCGGGCCGCGCAATCCCGAAGCTCTGCGCCACCGATATGCTCGAGCCCTTTGGCAGCTGTCGCGTCTGTCTCGTAGAGATCGAAGGCCGCGGCGGGTTCCCGGCTAGCTGCACCACGCCGGTCGTCGAGGGCATGAAGGTCAAGACCCAGACCGAAACGCTGCAGCGCCTGCGCAAGGGCGTTCTGGAGCTTTACCTTTCCGACTTCCCCGAAAGCGAGATGGTGGAGGGATGGAGCGAGTTCCACGAAACGCTGAAGGCCGAAGGGGTCGCATCCCATCCGTACGGCAAGGGCGGCGCCAATCACTTCGACGCGCCCGTCGACGCCTCCAACCCCTACTTCCTGTTCGATCCCGCCAAGTGCATCGTCTGCAGTCGCTGCGTGCGCGCCTGCGCCGAGGTGCAGGGGACCTTCGCCATCACCATCGCCGGCCGCAGCTTCGAATCCAAAGTCGTCGCAAGCCAGGATCAGCCGTTCTTCGAATCGGAATGCGTGAGTTGCGGCGCCTGCGTGCAGGCCTGCCCGAGCCATGCGCTGGTCGAGAAGAGCCTCTTCGAGGGAGAGTACAAACATGCCGAACCCGCTGAAGCCTGAGAAGTCGGTCGTCACGACCTGCGCCTATTGCGGGGTCGGCTGCGGCTTCAAGGCCGAGACGCGCGCGGGCAAGATCGTGCGCATGACGCCATGGAAAGAAGGCAAGGCGAACCATGGCCACAGCTGCATCAAGGGCCGATTCGCCTATGACTATTACAATGCGCCCGATCGCGTCCGAACGCCGCTGATCCGCGCCTCTATCGACGACCCGTGGAAGCCGGTGAGCTGGCAGGAGGCGTTTGACTACGCGGCGAGCGCGTTCAGGCGCATCCAGGCCAAATACGGCGTTAAGTCGGTCGGCGCCGTCTCCAGCTCGCGCTGCACGAATGAGGAAATCTTTCTCGTTCAGAAATTTGCGCGCGCGGTGCTCGGCAACAACAATATCGACAACTGCGCCCGCATCTGCCACTCGCCGACGCAATTCGGCCTGACCAACACCATCGGCGCGGGCGCGGCGAGCCAGCACTTCGATTCTATCCTTCAGGCCGACGTCATCATGGTTGTCGGCGCCAATCCGACCGAGGGCCATCCAGTTTTCGGCTCGCTGATGAAGCGGCGCATCCGCCAGGGCGCGAAACTCATCGTCATCGACCCGCGCAAGACCGAGACCGTGGAATCCGCCCATTGCAAGGCCGACGTCCATCTTGCGATCCGTCCCGGCACGAATGTCGCGATCCTCGACAGCATCGCGCATGTCGTCGTGCGCGAGAAGCTCTACAACGAAGAATTCGTGCGCGCCCGCTGCGAGGTGAAGGAGTTCGAGAACTGGAAGGCGCTGGTCGGCTCCGACAAATACACGCCGGAAGCGATCGGTCCC
>JALHNR010000194.1 GCA_022843525.1 Methylocystis sp.
ATCCCCTACATCGTCTCGCATGGCAAAGCCGTCGCGCATCATTTCGAGCGCTCCTGCGTGCGCGCGGCGAGCGAGCCCAACGCCTATTGGCGCGACGTCGGCACGGTCGACGCCTATTGGGCGGCCAACATCGATCTCACCGATTTCACGCCGCAGCTCGATCTTTACGATCGCAACTGGCCGATCTGGACATATGCTGAAATCACCCCGCCGGCGAAATTCGTGCACGATCAAGTCGGACGGCGCGGACAGGCGTTGTCCTCGCTCGTCTCGGGCGGCTGCATTGTTTCCGGCTCGACGCTGCGGCGAACGCTGCTCTTTACCGGCGTGCGCGTGAATTCCTACGCCACCGTCGAAAACGCCGTCGTCCTGCCCTATGTCGACGTCGGCCGCTCGGCGCGGCTCACCAATGTCGTCGTCGACCGCGGGGTGCAGATCCCGCAGGGCCTTGTCGTCGGGGAGGACCCGGCGTTCGACGCCGCGCGTTTCCGCCGCACCGAGGGCGGCGTCTGTCTCATCACCCAGCCGATGATCGACAGGCTCGGCGCATGAGTTCGCTGCGCGCGCTCGCCATCGCTTCGGAGATGGCGCCTTTGGTCAAGACCGGCGGACTTGCGGATGTGGTCGGCGCGCTGCCGCATGCGCTCGCCGCCGAAAACATCGAGCTGCGCACGCTTATTCCGGGCTATCCCGACGTAATCGCTACGCTCCGCGGCGGAGAGACGGTTTTTGAGTTTGACGACCTTTTCGGCGGCCCCGCTTGGATTCATGCCTCCCGCCATCAGGGCGTCACGATTTATGCGCTCATCGCGCCGCATCTTTATGCGCGCGAAGGCGGACTCTATACGGGACCGGACGGCGCCGATTATCCCGACAACGCCTTCCGCTTCGCCGCGCTCGCTTGGGCCGGCGCGCAGATCGGGCTCGGCGCGCTCGATGGATTTACGCCCGACGTCGTGCATGCGCACGACTGGCAGGCGGCGCTCGCGCCGGCCTATATGCATTATGCGGGCAGGCCGCGCCCGGCGACGATCGTCAGCATCCACAACATCGCCTTCCAGGGACAATTCCCCAAGGAATTGCTGGAGCCGTTGCGACTGCCGCCGCGCGCGTTCGATATCGACGGCGTCGAATATTATGGCGCGATCGGCTTCCTGAAGGCTGGCCTGCAACTCGCCGACCGCATCACCACGGTGTCGCCAAGCTATGCGCGCGAGATCGAGACGCCGGAATTCGGCATGGGCCTCGAGGGCCTGTTGCGCGCACGCGCGGATCGCGTGAGCGGCATATTGAACGGCGTCGATGAAGAGACGTGGGATCCGGCGGCCGACGCGCATCTTGGAACGCGCTATGATCATTGGAGTCTGCCGTCGCGCGCCAGGAACAAGGCGGCCTTGCAGAAACGTCTGCGGCTGCGCGTCGACCCCGACGCCTTTCTCATCGGCGTCGTCAGCCGGCTGTCGTGGCAGAAGGGACTCGACCTGCTGCTCGACGTCTTGCCGCAGCTGATGCGCGGCCGCGCGCAACTCGCGCTGCTCGGCGCTGGCGACAAGACGCTTGAAGAAGGATTTGCGGCTGCGGAGGCGGCGCATCCCGGCCGCGTCGGCGTTCATATCGGCTATAGCGAAGAGCTCGCGCATATGATTCAGGCGGGCGCCGACGCGTTCCTCGTTCCGTCGCGCTTCGAGCCATGCGGACTGACGCAACTTTATGCGTTGCGTTATGGCGCCGTGCCGATCGTTTCGCGCGTCGGCGGGCTGAAGGATACGATTGTTGACGCCAATGAGATGGCGCTGCAGGCCGACGTCGCCACCGGCCTGCAATTTTCGCCGACGACCGCCGAGGCGCTCGCCCTCGCGCTGCGCGAAGCCGAACGCCTTTTCGAGGACGCCGAGACGTGGCGCAAGATTCAGGTCAACGGCATGAGAACGGATGTCTCCTGGCGCAATCCGGCGCGCCGCTACGCGAAGCTCTTTGAGGACGCGGCCGCCGCGAACGTCGGATGACCTTCCAGCATTTGCACGTCATGGCCGGCCTTGTGCCGGCCATCCACGCCGTCATCCGGCGCAATGATGCACGTTTGCGAAACGCCTTGAATGATATCGCCCGATCGAACCGCGTGGATGCTCGCGACAAGCGCGGGCATGACGAGCCGGGCAGGAGCCGAGCCACATGATCGGCAGTCTCGCCGATGGGGCGCCAGAACCGCTTGGCGTCACGCCGGACGCGAGCGGCGCAAATGTCGCGGTGTTTTCAGCTCATGCCGAGGCGATCGAGTTTTGTCTCTTCGATGATTCCGACGAAGAGATCGCCCGTATAAAATTGCCCGCGCGCAGCGGCGACGTTTTTCATGGCTATCTCGAGGGTCTCAAAGAAGGCGAGCGCTACGGCTTTCGCGCCTATGGGCCTGATAAGCCGGAAGCCGGCCATCGCTTCAATCCGGCGAAACTGCTTGTCGATCCTTACGCGTTCGCGCTCGATCGCGCTTTCACGCTGCATCCGTCGCTCTTCGCCTATGGCGACGCCGCGCTCGCCGACAGCGCCGCACATGTGCCAAAAGCGATTGTCACGAAGCCAGTCCCTGCCGAGTCGCTGCGGCCAAAGCATCCCTGGCGCGATACGATCATCTACGAGCTTCACGTCAAGGGTTTCACCGCGACCCATCCTGACATTCCGCAACATCTGCGCGGGACCTTCGCCGGTCTCGCGCATGACGCGGGGATCGCGCATCTGACGCGGCTCGGCGTGACGACGCTGGAGCTTTTGCCCTGCGCGGCGTGGATCGACGAGCGCCATCTTCCGCCGCTCGGGCTTTCCAATTACTGGGGCTACAACCCCATCGCCATGATGGCGCCCGACCCGCGTCTCGCGCCGGGCGGGTGGCGTGAAGTTCGCGAAGCTGTCGGCAGGCTTCACGACGCCGGGCTCGAAGTCATTCTCGACGTCGTGTTCAACCATACCGGCGAAGGCGACGAATCCGGCCCGACAATCTCGTTCCGAGGCCTCGACAACGCCAGCTGTTACCGGCTCGCCGATGACCGCGCGCGTTATGTCAACGACTCCGGCTGCGGCAATATTCTCGACTGCGCGCGCGCGCCTATCGTGCGGCTCATCATGGATGCGCTACGCGCCTGGGCGGTCTATGGCGGCGTCGACGGCTTTCGCTTTGATCTGGCGACGACGCTTGCGCGCCGTCCGTCGGGGTTCGATCGCGACGCGCCATTGCTGTCGGCGCTCATGCAAGACCCCGTGCTGCGGCACTTAAAGCTCATCGCCGAACCCTGGGACATGGGCCCCGGCGGCTATCGGCTCGGCGACTTTCCCGAACCTTTCGCCGAATGGAACGATCGCTATCGCGACAGCGCGCGCGGCTTCTGGCGCGGCGACTCCTGCGGCGTCGCCGAGCTCGCGACGCGCTTTTCCGGCTCGCAGGACGTGTTTGTGCGCAGGCGCCCATCACGCAGCGTCAATTTCATGACGGCGCATGACGGCTTCACTTTGCGCGATCTCGTTTCCTATGCGCATAAGCACAATGAAGCGAACGGCGAAGAGAACCGTGACGGCGCCGACCACAATCTTTCCTGGAACAATGGCGTCGAAGGCGAAAGCGAAGACGCCGCGATCCATGCGGCGCGGGCGCGGGACGCGCGCAATCTGCTCGCGTCGCTGCTGTTCTCGCGCGGAACGCCGATGCTGGCGATGGGCTCGGAACTTGGGAAGACTCAATCCGGCAACAACAACGCCTATGCGCAGGACAACACCCTCTCATGGATTGATTGGGCGCGCGCCGACGATGGACTGATCGAGACGACGGCGAAGCTCATCGCGCTGCGCAAGCGACACTTGGCCTTGCACGATGATCGCTTTCTCGACGGCGCGCCGCATGACGTTTCGCTCATCCCCGATGTCGAATGGCTGCGCCCCGACGGCGCACCGATGCGCGAAGAAGACTGGCGCGACGGAAAGGCGCAAACGCTTGTCGTCGTGCTCTATGCCGAGCGCGATCGCGTTCTCGTGATTCTGCATCGCGGCGCCGACGAAATCATCGTGCGCTTGCCGCCCGCCCGCGACAATCACGGCTGGACATTGGCGTTCAATTCGGCGAAGGACGGCGCGAGCGGCGACGTTGAAGAATTCCTCCGTATGGCGCCGCGCTCCGTAGCGCTTCTCGTCGAGGAAAGACGCGCATCGCGCCGGTCTATCGCGCCTGCTTCGGAAGAGATTCTCTCGCGTCTCGCCGAGGCGACCGGCGTTGAACGACAATGGCGAGATGTGGAAGGCGCGCTGCACGACGTTCCGCGCGAGACGGTCTGCGCGCTGCTGGCGCAGCTCGGCTTTCCGGCCGGAACGCTCGATGAGGCCCGCGAGAGTCTCGCGCGTCTTTCAGACTTCCGCGACAGACGCACGTTGCCGGCGAGCCTTTCGGCGCAGGAGGGCAAGTCCTTCACGCTTCGGCTCGCCGCGCGCAACGGACGCACGCCGAGCTGGATCGTCGTCACGCAAGAAGACGGAAGTGAGTCGCGCGTCTCGCTGCGCGCGGAAATTGCCGCGCCGCTCACATGGCGCGGACTCGACGGGCGCCGCTGCGACGGCGTCGAAGCGCGACTGCCACCGATGCCCGCCGGCCGTCATCATTTGTCGATCGAGCGCGGCGAAGCCTGCGCGCTCACCGTCGCGCCGCCGGGCTGCTATTTGCCTCACGACGCGCGCCGCGATTTCGGCCTCTCCGCGCAGCTGTATTCCGTTCGCCGCGAGGGCGATCAGGGGATCGGCGACTTCTCGACGCTCGGGGAGCTGGCGCGCACTGGCGCCAAGGCCGGCGCCGCGCTCATCGGCATCAATCCGCTGCACGCCTTATTTGCGCAAGATCGCACGCGCGTCAGTCCGTATTATCCGTCCGACCGGCGTTTCCTCGATCCGCTCTATATTGATGTGGCTGAGCTGGGGCGCATGCTCGGCGCGCCGATTGATTTCGACGAGAACGCCGCCGCGGCTCTCAGCGCTGCCGCGGATGTCGATTATTCGGGCGTGCATGCGCTGAAGATGGCGGCGCTCGAACGCGCCTTCGCCGTCTTCCTTGATCTCTCGCGCCGCCGGCCTGACGCCGCTCCCGCCGCGTCGTTCCAGCGCTTCATGGCGCAAGGCGGGGCGGCGCTCGCGCGCTTCTGCGTCTTCGCGGCGATCAGCGAGGCGCGCAACGGCCAAAGCTGGCGGATGTGGCCGCAAGAGCTGCGCGAAGGTTGCGCCGTGGCGCTGAGCGCCTTCGCGCGCGAACATGCGACGCGCGTCCAATTCCACCAATTTCTGCAATGGCTCGCCGATGCGCAATTTGCGCGATCCGCGCAGGATGCGCGCGCCGCCGGCCTGTCGCTCGGTTTCTGCCGCGATCTCGCCATTGGCGCAGCGCCCGACGGCGCCGAGTGCTGGAGCCGCGCGGGCAGTTTCGTCGACGGCTTCGCGATCGGCGCGCCGCCCGACGCTTTCAGTCGGGAGGGCCAGAATTGGGGCTTGCCGCCGCCAAATCCGATCGACATGGAGAAAAGCGGCGGCGCCGATTTCGCGGAGCTGTTGCGCGCCAACATGCGCCATGCGGGCGCGCTGCGCATCGACCACGTCATGGGCCTGGCGCGGCTTTTCGTCATTCCGGACGGCGAAGATCCTGCGGCTGGCGCTTACGTCAATTACCCGTTCGAGACCTTGATGGGTCAGCTCGCGCTCGAAAGCCGACGCGCGCAATGCGTCGTCGTCGGTGAAGATCTCGGCACGGCGCCATGGGGCTTCCGCGAGCGCATCGCGCATGCCGACGTGCTGAGCTACCGGGTTCTATGGTTCGAACGTTCGGGAGAGGGCTTCGCGCCGCCGGCGCACTATCCAAAAAAGGCCATGGCCTGCGTCTCGACGCATGACTTGCCGACGCTCGAAGGCTGGTGGGCGGCGGCGGACATCGCCGAGAAGGAAGCCCTGGGGCTGATTGCGTCCGACGCGGCCTACGCCGCTCGCGCCGCGCGTCGCGCGGAAAAGGACGCGCTGCTCGCTGCGTTGCGCGCGCAGTCGCTGATCGACGGCGCGCATCACGCATCAAGCGTCTTCGACGACGCCTTGGCTCGGGCGCTCCATGCCTTCATCGCGCGCACGCCGTCATTGCTCGCCATGGCGCAACTCGACGATCTCGCGGGGGAATCGCAGGCGATCAACTTGCCCGGCACCGATCGCGAACGCTTGAACTGGCGCCGCAGACTGCCGAAATCGATCGACGCGCTCGTCGATTCGCGCCGCGCGCGCGCGATCCTCGCCGGGCTTCGCCGCAATGTGGACGCGATTGCCGGCGCATATCGGCCTCCGGGCGAAATTGATGCCGCGGACGGACATGAGCGTTTCGAGCATGGCGGGTAACGAAGCCACGGAGCGCGGGCTCATCTCTGCGGCGCTTCTTGCGATTTCTGTCGCATTTTCCGCACATGCCGAACAACAAGGCCCGGACGCAAAAGACATCTCGTCAAAGCAACAAGAATTGCGCGGCGTCGAAGACACGATGGGCGTGGCCCGGGAGCGCGCGCGTCGACTCGAAGAGCAGCTTGTCGATCATGCCGCCGCGCGCGAACGGCTGAATGGCGCGCTCATCGAAGCGACGCAGCGGCTGCAGGAGACGGAAGGGCGCGCGGCTGAAATTGAAGAGCGGCTTTCGGCGCTCACCGAGAATGAGCGCAAGATCGTCGCTTCGCTCGAGAGCCGCCGCGGATTGATCATGGAGATCCTTACCGTCCTGCAACGAATGGGCCGTAAGCCGCCGCCGGCGCTGATCGCGCGCCCGAACGAGATTCTCGAGGCCGTCCGGGCGTCGCTCGCGCTCGGCGCCCTGTTGCCGCAAATGCGCGCCGAAGCGCGCCAGCTGCAGCGCGATCTATCGGAACTGGAGCAGGTGCGCGATGGCGTTCGGCATGAGCGCGAACGCCTCGCGGAGCAGCAAGCGAGTCTCACCGCTCAGCGCGAAAGGCTCGCCCCGATGATCGGGGAACGTCAGGAGGCGCTTTCCACCGCGCAAAGCGCCTTGCAGGCGGAGACGGAGCGCGCGCGCACGCTGGCGCAGCGCGCCACAAGCCTCAAGGACCTGATCTCGCGCATGGAGGCGGACAGCGCGGCGGCGCGGCGCGCGGCGGAGGCGGCGCGCAAGGCCGATGACGAGCGCGCCAAAGCTCAAGCGATGCTTTCCGAGCGGGAGCGGCTCAAAGCGTTGTCTGCGCCGTTCAAGGACCCGGCGCGACTTGCGCCCGCCGTCGCTTTCATGGATCTTAAAGGCCGTCTGCCGGCCCCGGCCGCGGGATCGGTCGTGCGGCGTTTCGGCGCGCCCGACGGTTTTGGCGGCAAGGAGAAGGGCCTGTCGATCGCGGCGCGCGAGAATGGGGTGGTTATCGCCCCCTGCGACGGATGGATCGCTTTTTCAGGGCCTTACCGAAGTTACGGACAACTCTTGATCATTAATGCCGGCGGCGGTTATTATGTGGTCCTGGCCGGCATGAGTCGCACCAATGTGAACGTGGGACAGTTCGTTCTCGCAGGTGAGCCGATAGCCAGCATGGGAGACGGAGCCGCGCAAACCGCGGCGACCATCGCAATCGGCGCGAAACAACCCATTCTTTATGTTGAGTTCCGCAAGGACGGAGCGTCAATCGACTCGGGCCCATGGTGGGCAAAGTCAGACAGTCGGAAGGTCGGCGGATGATTCGCAAAACAGCCCTTATCGCCACAGGAATCGCAATTGGAGCGGGATGCGCCACGCTTGGCCAGCAGGCGCGCGCCGTCATCGGCGCTCCGGCTCAAGCCGCTTCCGCCGACACCTACAAGAACCTCAGCCTGTTCGGCGACGTGTTCGACAAGGTGCGCGCCGACTATGTCGAGAAGCCCGATGAGCAAAAGCTCGTCGAAAACGCCATCAACGGCATGCTGACCTCGCTCGATCCGCATTCGAGCTACCTGGACGCCAAGGCGTTCAAGGACATGCGGACGCAGACCGAGGGCAAGTTCGGCGGCTTGGGCATCGAGGTCACCCAGGAAGACGGGCTCGTGAAGGTCGTCACGCCGATCGACGACACGCCGGCGTCGCGCG
>JALHNR010000195.1 GCA_022843525.1 Methylocystis sp.
GTGTTGGTTTTGGACGAGATCCATAACGTGCTCGCAGCGTCCTGGCGGGAACAGCGCGTCGTCTTCAACACACTGCGATATTTGAGCAACGAACTGAAACTGTCTCTGGTTTGTTTTGGGATCATGGAAGCGCGCCAAGCGATCAATGGCGACGTTCAATTGGCGCGACGCTTCGACTCCATCTCGTTACCGCGGTGGATAGCGGACAAAGAGTTCGAGCAACTCGTTCTCGCCATCGTGCGAAACCTGCCACTGAAGGAACCGAGCGTTCTGACGGCGAAAGGCTTGCGCCGCATTCTGTTGGTCAGCGGTGGAGTCAGCGCACGGATATTCCGCATGCTCAATGACGTGGCGATCGAAGCCATCGAAACTGGGGTCGAACGGATCACCGACGAAGCGCTGGAACGATACAAACCTGTGGGGGAGGACGAGGCCGCTTTCCAATGATCGACGACGAAGACGATGCTTATAGGCCGTTGCCAGTGGTGCTGAGGCCGGTCGACGACGAGCTGCTCTCGTCGTGGTTGGCGAGGCACGCGGCCTACTATGGGGTGTCGAAGCCGTTTTTCGCCAAATGGCTGATGCCCGGCACACGCAATCTCTCGCTTCTCGACTATCGGCTGGGGTTAGCGCAGGTCGCGCGATTATCTGAAAAACTCCGATGCGATCCGATCGCGCTGATCGAGATGACGTTCATTGAGACGCCAGCAGGTTCCGCCGAATTAATTTGCCGCAACAGAGCGCCGCAGATTTGCCGACCCTGCGCAGACCGGCACGCGCGCGACGGAGCGTCCGGCGTGGTCCCGAAGCATTGGCGGAAGGCCTGGCGCATCACCTGCCCCGCTTGCGGCGCGCCTTTATCGGATACAAGCGAGCGCCCCGATACTGGCGAAACACTGCAGGACACGAGCCCCTTCGCTGATGTGTGGAAGGAAGCTGTTGCCGGCGAGGCGATCGTCGAGTTTTTCCTTCGTGGCGATAACTCGTTCGATTATTCGCCGATCGCGCTCATGCGCGCGCTGCTCGTGCATACGTGGCGGCCATGCGGTGCGAATGGCCGTGAACCTGCGGCCGGATGGGCGCTTGGCGCGATCTTTCCCAAATTCGACAATCTCGCGCGGCCAATCAAACGCAGGATCAATCATGCGGCTGTTGCCGCTCTTCCTATCTCGTTCCGCCCGGCGCTTTTGGCTGGCATCTCGCGAGCGATCGCCAATCCCGCCATCCTCAACGCGGTTCGAGATGAGACGATCCTGCGAGGGCGAAGCACATTCGAGCGCCTATGCGAGACAGCTCGTCTCGAAGCTCAAGCCGCGAGGGAAATTCGGAATCGAATATCTCAAGCCAAGATGGCTCCCGACAGAGGAAGATGGGGTATGCCGGCGCCGTTTCCCCAGACGATGTTGAGGACTGCGCGCTCCCGGCTGATGCTAAACTCGACGGGATTGCAACAGGCTTACGCAGTGGAGAAGAGCAGCATGAAATATTTTGCTGGTCTGGACGTCTCGGTCAAAGAGAACTCGATTTGCATCGTGGATGAAGCGGGCAAGATTTGCAGTGAATGCAAAGCGCCAAGCTATCCTGAAGATCTGGTTGGCGCTCTCAAGAATCCCAAATGGCGACTTGAACGCATTGGCTTGGAAGCGGGCCCGTTGTCGCAATGGTTGTTCAGTGGCTTGGCTGGGGCGGGATTGCCAGCGATCTGTATTGAAACGCGCCACACGAAGGCTTTCCTGCAAGCGCAGGTGAACAAGAGTGATCGCAACGACGCGCGCGGCATAGCTCAAATGATGCGGGTCAATCTGATTTGCCATGTACACGTAAAAACGCTGACTAGCCAAAAGCGCCGGGCCCTTCTCACCGCACGCAAGCTTTTGCAGGAAAACGCTGTAGCCTTCGAAAACGAAATACGCGGGTTGTTACGCAATTTTGGACTCAAGGTCGGCGTCGTCGCAGTAGGAAATTTCGACGAGCGCATCCGTGAGCTCGTCGCCGATGCACCTGAGCTTATCGAAATTATGGAACCGTTGCTGACCGCGCGACAGAAGCTTCGCGAGTCTTTCACCACGCTCCATCGAAGATTACTGGCAATCGTCCGCGACGATGCAGTTTGCAGACGGTTGGTGACGATCCCCGGGGTTGGGCCTGTCGTGTCTCTGGCGTTCAGCGCCACCATCGACATTCCCGCCCGCTTTAAGAACTCGAAAGCTGTCGGTCCATCATTGGGATTGACGCCCCGATTGCACCAATCTGGCGAAAGCTGCCGGATTGCGGCGTTTCTTTATGCGGAGACGCAATGATGAGTTCGCTTCTCTACGAGGCCGCACAAGTCATGATGACCCGCGTGAGAAAATGGTCATGGCTAAAGGCCTGGGCAATGAACGTCGCCAAACGACGCGGGCGTCAAAAGGCGATTGTCGCGCTGGCGCGCCGATTAGCTGTCATCATGCACCGGATGTGGGTCGACGGCTCCGTCTTCCGCTGGACGAACAAGGTCCCTTCGGCGGCCGCGTAGACTGAATTTGGAGCCCCCGGCCTTCAAAAAGGAGAGGTAGCCATAGGAGTTCGGCCGATAGGCAGAAAGATGTCCTTCGCGGGACGATGGATGAGGTGAGTTCGCAAATGGGTCTTGTGCCAATCGCGCATAGCGCAATCAGGACGCGAGGAAGGAAGATTGAGCCACCTTGTTCTACTGATCCCATCCTGGGAGAGCCAGACGGCTTATCCCGAAGAGAAGCGCGGACCCGCGAATGTCATCAACCGTCAACGTCGGAGAAGCTGAGCGGATGCACGCGCTTGACTCCCAAGGGCCGAATAGAGAGGACCCGGATAGTTGCACTGTCCTATCTCCCCAATCGGATTCGAAAGGCGGGGGTCATGGGGGGCATCGGACGGATACCTTCATACAGCAGCGCTTGTATTTCAAGGGGTGGGT
This sequence comes from Methylocystis sp., assembly GCA_022843525.1. Taxonomy (GTDB): domain Bacteria; phylum Pseudomonadota; class Alphaproteobacteria; order Rhizobiales; family Beijerinckiaceae; genus Methylocystis. The sequence continues at coordinate 2,936 of JALHNR010000195.1, forward strand.
GCTTAGGTACGAAAAATCGAGTTTTCGGCCGAACGAATGCGCAATCGCGCCAGTTCTGGCGTTGCCGCTCACGACTTCTCTCCTGAACATCGATATGCAGGGTACGGCGTGTTGCCGGCGCTTGATTGCTTGTTCTTGGAAAGGACATGTCATGTAGACCGGTACCGTGAAACTGTTCAACCCGCAAAGAGGTTTCGGATTCAGCCGAAATCAGGTGGCGCCGACGTTTTCGTTCATATCAGCGCGGTTGAGCGCGCAGGGCTTAGCGACCTCGCCGAGGGGCAGAAGCTTGCATTCGAGGTCACCGCTGACGGCCGGCGCGGCAAGTCATCGGCGGATCGCTTGACGGTCGCGGCTTGAACCGAAGACAAAGAAGACAAATGTGAGAAAAGGAGAAAGTTATGGGAGCGATTCTCGAGTTGACAAGTTACGCTGCGACTCCGATCGGCATGATCGCAGTGGTCGCAATTGGCGCAGTTGCCTACTTCGCGGCGCGTTGGGTTTTGATCGACTGAAGTAAAGACGCTGATTGCGCGCCGACCAGCGGCGCAAGCAGATCAGTTTTCGCGAGAGCGTTCATCGCGCTTTTGCGACGACTGCCAGAAAGAAGCACATGCAACCCTTTTTCGAAGCGGTTATCTCGCTCGCGATTGCCCGAGCAGAGTTTCAATTTCAATAGTGAATCAGACGCTTCAGCGAGTTAACGCCACCACACAATTTCGGAAAGCTCGTCGAGCGCAAGCGCATATCATTCGACGTCTGAACTTCAGATAGGAATTATAGCCGATTTGGCGTTACGCTGCAGAGAGTGGCGGCATACATATTTCCGATATCGAAAAACGCAAACAGAGAGAACGCTGATTCTCAGGAGATTTGACCAAAACATGCGCAGCCTCTGGGAAAGATCAACCACTTTACCCACGTCCAACTGCGCATCCGAGCGGCACAACGCAGCCGTGGGCGGGCGGCATGAAGAATCAGCGGTGACGCGAACCGTTGAACAAGCCATTAGAAAATGCCTCGTTTGCCGATCGTCGTTTCTTAGCGCCTGGGCGGGTGAGCGCATCTGCCGGCGGTGCAAAGACACTGCCGCGTGGCGAAGCGGTGCTATCAAATGACCGCGCAAACGCCCCAATAAATCTTCATGGATCTGATCGTAGGCCTTAGACCCGCATCCTGGATCAAAGGCGATCAACCGGGGCAATATCGACATTCGTATGCCGGACCTCTGATTATTCGCAGATCAACGACCGCAACGGACTTAGGAGTAATCATGCAAAACGGCACGCATAGAGGTACTAAAATTGGTGGACACGGTTCGGCCGTCGGACCATTTTCGGGTCGATCCGAAGCGTCAGATCAGAAGCGAGGCAGACTCGCAGGCATTCGGTTTATCGACGCCAAAGGAAGCTATGAACGCTATTTGGCGCTCGCGCGCGCCGCCAGATCGACCGGCGATGCAACCGAAATCGAGAACTATTTGCAGCACGCAGAGCATTACTTCAGGCTGCTGAGGGAACAGGCGGTTTGAAGGCCTTCGCTAGAGAAGACTATTTCCTTGCGAGGCTCTCGGTATATGCGGCGACAGAATCGGACTTTTCCGGACTCAGCATAATGTTTGGCATTGTCGGGTGCGAAGCGCGGATAAAAACTTTGATCGTGAGTTCGTTCGTCGAAGGCAGGCGGCTGATGCCCACGAAATTCGGCGCGCTGGATTTCGGACTTAGGGCGCCGAAACAGGTCTAATCTGATGACATGCGTTGCACACCGTCTCGGCGAGATGCCGGGCAACTGATGGATTAGCCGATCGCGCGTGGGCAGAAAGTAAGAACGCTCCCGCGGCAATAAGGTCGTCGTCGCCGTGATTTTTCGCGATCAGCCTGTCACGCTGCGCTTAAATGCGATAATCCAAGATTCGTATATTTCAATAGCTTAAGCATGTACCTAATTTGATAGCGTGCGTCTAATTTGATAATCTGGACGCGTTTGCTGCGCTTAATTTGATAATGGCAAACTGTCATATTTGCTGAACTCCTTATGCGAATAGCGCTGATAGCTTGAAAATGATTCTCAAATAAGCTGCAGTAACACGCGTGAACCAGCGCATTCTTGCATTTACGTGCAACTTGACACAGTTACCCCGGCCCTTACAGGCGGCGGGCGGCCTCTTATGTTCGGCGGGTGACGCCGTCGGCGTCATGGTATTTGAAGGTGGATCTATGCGAACAGAACATGCGATCAACGCTGACGCTCGCGCTATAGTTGATGTCTAGACGCCGCCCTGCAGCGTGAGCAGGACGGCCTTGCGGTCGTTGACGCTGCAGACCTAGCCGCGGCGATCGATGCTTCGCACGGACTTATTGGCGACGTTATCGATCGACGCCGTGTGAAGTTTAATCGGACGGTGTCTTAACGCTTCGCCTATTCGGTTTTCCCGAAGGCTCGTTGTCAGAAGAGACGGAGTGGAAAACGCTCGTGTCTTTCGTAGCAAGCTTAAGCAGAGTCGCGCAATGCTAGAAACGCGTCTTTCCCGAGATGCCGGCTATGTCGGGCAGACGCTCGGTGCGCCCTGTTGCACTTCGCTTCGCGGGCGGCCGCCGACAAGCGTTCAGTGATGCGGCAAAACCCGAACACCGATCGGAAACGTTCCGTCAAAGACGGCGTAACAGGACGCTCCCCACACAACAGCATATGGTTTGCCTCGGTCAATTCCGCTATTTGTCACAGCTATTCTGGACGGATCGACGACGATCAGATGCTGGCTGTCGGCTCGACAATGAGCACTCCCTGATGACGAAATGCGTCGTTGAGCTCTGCGATGGTGCTCATACGAAAGTAACGTGAGTGCGGATAAGGCCGACCTCTTCCGGGGCGGCCTGGGGCGTGGGAAATTGAAGGCGCGCGCGGAAATAAGAAGAGAGCCCCGCTCATTGCGGGGCTGCAGTTTTTCACCATGGCTCAATACTCTTCGGCGAGGATGACGGTCAGGACGCGAGTCGTCTTCGTCGGATCGGCGGGGTCTTCCGAGCCGAATTCGAGATTCGGATCGTAGTAGTCGATCTTCCAGAAGAACCGCTGGCCGCCGAGTTCAAACGAGCCGAAGTCGTGTTCGCCGTGCGGGTCATTCTCTTCCGAGAAATCGTTGAAGGTGCGCGTCTCGCGGATCGCCATCATCTTAATGTCGGGCGGCAAGGCGTCCACGCCTGCCGTCAGCACAAATGTCCCAAGCTTCGGATCGACGCTCTTGCGGAGCGAGTCATTGAGTTCACGGATGCGCGCACGCGCATCATTGTCAGTGTGCGACACGGGCTCCTCCCCGCAATCGACGCGCGCTAGTCGTGCGCCGAAGCATGGGGAAGAGGCTGCAATAAGACCTCTTGCTATTTTACGCCCATCCGGACACCCGGCGAGGCGGATACAGATAACTGTCTGAGATCAATTAAACGGATCAGTGTACGGCGCTTTCGATGGGGGAGCGGTTACTGGTGGGTGTGCAGCCCTCACGACGTTGGTGGGCTTGAAGGCTTCCTTGGCGAGGCTCGAATACATCTCGACGATCTTGGTGGCTTCCCCGACGAAATCCTCATAGGCTGATTTGGCGAAATCCGACTGCAACTGAATCGCCTCGTCGATTTTTTTTACGCAGAGCAGCTTCTCGAGCAGCACGCGGCCGTTCTCGAAGGACTTCTTCGAATATTCCATCCTTTCGGTCGCAATGGCCTGCAACGCCTTCACCGTTGAGGCGTTCGCCGCGTTAACGGCCTCGAACTGATTTGAGAACTGCGTCTGCATCTCGTTGAAGTTGGGTGACATCTGGTGTCCTTTTGGCCCTGCGCGCCTGGGTGATTCCGGTCGCTGAGCCTCTTTTGTACGTAGTGTGCGCTGCACAGCATTCCTATTGCGGCGCAAAAATAAAGACGGTGCAACAGGCTAAGCCGAGAGCGGAGAAATGGGCGGTGGTTGAATCCTGGGAGGGGAGCGTGACGCAAGCGTGGGTGTGGAGCCAATACAAGGGAGGGCATCGTGCAAGATGAGATTTCTCACGCTTGGGTGTGGAGTGAGTACAAGGGAGAGCTGCCGCAATCCGCTGATGAGCGCCGACTGGCTGAGCGGACGGCGCTGACGGTTTTCGCGGGCGCAGGGCAACGCGCGATATATGTCGCCGTCGGACTCGCGACCGGGATACTCGTCGTCGCGTGGTTGATGTGGCTCTTTTCGCCCGGCCCCGCGGCGCGGGACAAGACCGATGCAGCAAACTCGCACGTGGAAACGGTACCGCCATAGAGCGGAGCCGGCGGCGCACTCGTGAGCACGGGGCCGTTGGCCGTGCCGGCGTGTGTGACGGTATAGATGATCGTGTGCGCGCCGGGCACGCTGGTGTCGACCGAGACGGCGGTGGTGGTTGCGCCGCCGAGTAGTGTGACAATGCCGAGATTGCGGTGCCGACGCTGACGGTGTTCGTCACGTTCGCATATTCCCGCTACCATGTCGCTTACGACATCGTCTCCAGGATTAGAACAGCATGCCGGCACGGTACAGGAGCGAGCCGACCCACAGTACGAGCGCCAGGTAGTAGAGTGCCCAGCCCTCAGCCGGCGGAAACCAGCGCGAGATGGTGCGGAAGTGCCGCAGGTACCAATCGCGCCCGAAGCGCACCACGACGTTGGCGCTGACCGCGTCGATGAGAAGGATGTAGAAGACGATCGCTTCGATGTTCATCGGATCAACTCCCGCGCTTGTGGCTCTAGATAGAGCATAGGCGTGATGCCGGTCACTGAAGGAAACTCTGGCGTGGCTTTTCCGAATGTCGGGGCTGTGAGATCGACGATGGGCGCGAGGGGAGAAGAAGAGCACGAAGCCCGGGATACGGCCGTGCCGCAGGCGTGGGTATGGAGCCAGTACAGAGGAGAAATCCCGCCATCCGAGGGAGAGTATGGGTCGGCAGCTGAAGAGGACCCGATGCTCTTCGAGGAAAAAGGCCTTCATCCCTTCGCGACGGCCCTGGGCCTCGCGGCCGCCGTCGGCATCATCATGGTATTGGTGTGGCTGTTCACGCCTCAAGTTCTATCGAGCCTTACCATCGGCTCTACTTCGAAGAAAAATGACCT
>JALHNR010000196.1 GCA_022843525.1 Methylocystis sp.
AAGCTATTTTTTACTGGAACTTTTTCAAAGACGAAATCGTCACTTTTATTGACTGTTGTATTTTAGGCACACGATGAGCCTCGAGTCTCGCGCCTGATTCTTCTCCTCATGCAGAGCGCAACAAAAAGGCGGTCCTGAAAACAGGACCGCCAAAAATGTCATGTCAGTGAAGCGCGCTTACTTCTTCTTGCCGTCGGGTCCGAACTGAACGAGATAGGCCCACACGTTCTCTTGGTCTGCATCGTTGGGCAGGCCCTGGAAGATCATCTTGGTGCCGGGAATCTTGGCCTTGGGATTCTTGATGAACTCCTTGAAGCTGGCCTCATCCCAGACGATGCCCGAATTCTTGTCAGCTTCGGAATAGTTGTAGCCCTCGACCGAGCCGGCCTTGCGGCCCTCAATGCCGTTGAGGTGAGGCGCGACGGCGTTCTTGGCGGTTTCACCGACCTGATGGCAGGCTTTGCACTTCGCGAAGATTTTTTCGCCCGCAGCTGGATCGCCAGCGGCGAGAGCCTGGCCGGCGGATGCGGCGAAAGCGACGCTCGCGGCGAACGTCAGCAGGGAAATTGTCTTCATCCTTGTTCCTTTCCTCTTCCCGGCGTTCGCGTCGCGCCCGCCCTTTTAAAATGCGCCCGGCCAAATATTGCGCCTTGCCGCGCTCTTTAGACGGGTTGGAAACTACAACGAAGCCGGCGTTCAAGACAACTACGCCGGAGTTTACGTTCATTGCTCGGGACATTATCCCGGAAGCGGTGAACGCCCGCTGAACCCGAAACTTAAGTAACGCGCCGAAGCGTCAGATTGACGCGTGCGCCAAGCGCTGCGAGCGCCGGCGGCAAAGGCGCCCCAATCGTCGGCAATATCCTGTCGACGCCGTGGTAGCGCATTCTGGCGGGTCCGGAGAGGACGAGCGCGTCTCCGGACGATAGCGTCAGGGCGGCCGCGCGATCGCCGCGCCGTGGTCCGCCAAGCTTAAAGCGGCAGTCGGCGCCAAGCGACAAAGAAAGTATCGGCGCCGCGAAATCGGATTCATCCTTGTCCTGATGAAGGCCCATGCGCGCCGTTTCGTCATAGACATTCACCAGACAGGCTTCAGGCGGCTTGTGGTAATGCGCGAGTTCGTTCCACAATTCGAGAAGCCTGCGCGGCATCGCCGGCCAGGCATTCCCATTTCCTGGATGGCGCGGCTCGTAGCGGTAGCCCCGTTCCTTATCGCTGACCCAGCCGAGCGCGCCGCAATTCGTCATACGCACCGACATTGGGGCGCCGGTCTTCGGCATGGTCGAGACATAGAGCGGCGCGGCGGCGATGACCTCGGCGATCTCTTCCGCCAAAGCCGTCTGCGCCGCTGCATCGAGAAAGCGCGGATAGTGGAACGCGCCGGGCGCGATTTCAGGCATGAAGCGACATGTGGCGCCGAAATGGCGTTTCGTCCATCAATGTCGGGCCGCCGCCTGCGAACGCGAGCGAGAACAGAGCGGCTGAGCAGAACTGCGCTAAGCCAACAACACAGTCTTCGACGCCACCGTCGAATCGGCGTTGAGCTGGTAGATGATCGGAACGCCGGTCGTAAGTTCCAGCGTGGTCACGGACTCGGGAGTCATCTGCTCCAGCACCATGCAGAGCGCGCGCAGCGAATTGCCATGCGCCGCGACCAGCGCCCGTTCGCCGCGCATCACGGGGGGCAGAATGCGCTGCACATAGAAGGGCACGACCCGCGCGACCGTGTCCTTCAGGCTCTCGCCCCCTGGCGGCGGCACGTCATAGGAGCGTCGCCAAAGGTGCACCTGCTCTTCGCCCCATTTGTCGCGCGCCTCGTCCTTGTTGAGCCCGGAAAGGTCGCCGTAATGGCGCTCGTTTAGCGCGCGGTCCTTGATGGTCGGGACGTTCGTCTGGCCCAACTCCTCAAAAATCAGATCGATCGTGTGTTGCGCGCGCAGCAAAGCGGAAGTGAAGCCGACGCTGAACAGAATATCCCGCTTCTTCAGCTCGCGGCCGGCGCGGCGCGCCTCTTCAATGCCGAGCGGCGTCAAATCGGGGTTTTTCCACCCGGTGAAAAGGTTTCTGGCGTTCCACTCGCTTTGACCGTGGCGTACCAGAACGAGAGTGCGATTCATGCTCATAAACTCTCGTCGCTATCAGGCGTCGGTAAGGCCAAGCACGTCAGCCATGGAGTAGAGCCCGGGGGGCTTCTCGCGGGTCCAGAGCGCCGCGGCCAGGGCGCCGCGGGCAAACACGCCGCGATCTTCGGCGCGGTGCGAGAATTCGATGCGCTCGCCAGCCCCGGCGAAGATGACCGTGTGATCACCGACGACCGTGCCGCCGCGCAGGCTGGCGAATCCGATCTCGCCGATCCGCCGCGGACCTGTCAAACCGTCGCGCCCGCGCGCGCTGTTCTCGCCAAGCGCGATTCCGCGGCCGTGTGCGACCGCCTCGCCAAGCAGCAGCGCCGTTCCGGACGGCGCATCGACCTTGAGGCGGTGATGCATCTCGACGATCTCGGCGTCCCAAGCCGGACCAAGCGCGCGCGCCGCGCGTTCGACCAGCACGGCGAGGAGATTGACGCCGAGGCTCATATTGCCGGAACGCACGATCGCCGTTTCCCGCGCGCGTTCGGCGATGGCGGCGAGATCGTCCTGAGACAGTCCGGTCGTGCCGATGATGTGCGCCACCCCGGCCCGCGCCGCCGCCCGGGCCATTTCCACGCTGGTGCTCGGCGACGAAAAGTCGACGATCGCGTCAGCGTCGCCGAGGGCGGCGCCGACGTCGCATGTGATCGGCACGCCGTTCGGCGCGGCGCCGCCGCTATCCGCGCCAAGCGCCGCAGAGCCGGGACGCTCCAGAGCGGCAGTCAATCGGACGCCCAAAGTGTCGGGGATGATCTGGGTCAGCATCCGGCCCATGCGGCCCGCCGCGCCGACTACCACCAAACGCAGTTCGTTCATGTTCAGTCGCCCCCGCCTCCCGCAGCTTAGCGGCTTCGATTCGCTTTTCGTGACGCGTCATTTTCCTATACAGGCGAGGCGCCGCGATGAGAAGCGCACCGCTTGAGTCCAGCGTCGGACACTGCCTGAACGGGCGGTTACTTGGCTTTGGGACGGAAGCTTTTGACACGCGCCGGATCGGTCTCGATATAGGCCGCGCCGATGAGATCGAGGCAGTACGGCACCGCGGGCATGACGGCGTCGAGACAGAGTTCGATCGCCCTTGGCTTGCCCGGCAGATTGATCACGAGACACTTGCCGCGATGGGCTGCCAATTGTCGCGACAGGATCGCCGTTGGCGTCTGCGCCAGGGAGACCTGTCGCATCAGCTCGCCAAAGCCGGGCAGTTCGCGCGGGCAGGCTGCGAGCGTCGCTTCGGGCGTCAGATCGCGGGGGCTCGGACCCGTGCCGCCGGTCGTGACGATGAGGTCGCAACCAATAGCGTCAGCCAGGTCGATAAGCGTATCGCGCACACTTTCAAACCCATCGGGGATGATCCGCCTCTCGATGCGGAAGGGCGTCGTCAGCGCTGCGCGTAGATAGGCCTCGATCGCCGGACCGCTCTCATCTTCATAGACGCCGGCGCTGGCGCGATCGGAGGCGGTGACGACGCCGATGATCGCGGCGCGCTGTTCGTCTGTCATTGGCGAGTCTCCCCGGCGCGCATGTTTGCCGCCTCTGCTCGCTCTTGTCACTCCCCGTCGCCGCAGCGCTTAAGCCAGTTTAGACTGCACAATTGTTACGCAAAAAGCAACATCTAAAAGTCATATAGCGCCACAAAATCGAATACATCGACACGCTGTCGAGAATAATTGACACTGTCATGAGCATATATGCGCTAATATTCGCAGCACATATTTTGCCACATTTCACAATTAACTAATTTGTCTTCGCCTCCATTCATACGGATGGAAACTGTGCGCTCGACGAAGCCAACGCGCTCGTCAGCATCCCTCACGCATTGTGCGTAAACGGAGCAATCCTGAATGAATCGTATCTGTGGCGTACTGACGATCCTTGCACTGACGACGGCGCCGGCTCTGGCGCATCACCATCACGCCTCCCACCACTCCTCGCGCCATGCCTCGCGCCAGGTGGAGGCTTCGCAGGGCTTCACCGCCAACGCGTCATTCTACGGCGGCGGCCCGCGCCGCTACGAACCCAACAGCCACACCGCCAATGGCGAACTGTTCAACATGTGGGATTTGACGGCCGCGCACCGCACCCTGCCGATGGGCACGCGTCTGCGCCTGACCTACGCCGGGCGTTCGGTGGTCGTGCGCATTAATGACCGCGGACCGGCGGTCTGGACCGGGCGCAGCCTCGACGTCTCGCGCGGCGCGGCGACCCAGCTCGGCCTCATCGAACGCGGCACGGGACAGGTCCGCGTCGAGGTCATCGGAAAGAGCTAAGCGGAATTTGGAGCGCCCGGCTTCGGCCGGGCGTTTCACCTTAAGGGCCTACTTCGCCTCGACGTATATGCTGGCGCCCTTTTCCAAAAACTCCGCGCTCTTTTCGGCCATGCCCTTCTGGCGTTCGATCTCTTTCGCCTCCTCGCGCAGGTCGCGGGTGATCTGCATCGAGCAGAATTTCGGTCCGCACATCGAGCAGAAATGCGCGACTTTGTGCGCCTCTTTCGGCAGCGTCGCGTCGTGGAATTCGCGCGCCGTGTCGGGATCGAGTCCGATCTCGAACTGATCCTCCCAGCGGAAGTCGAAACGCGCCCGGCTCATGGCGTCGTCGCGTTCGCGCGCCGCCGGATGGCCCTTGGCGAGATCGGCGGCGTGCGCCGCGATGCGATAGGTGATGACGCCAGTCTTGACGTCGTCGCGATCCGGCAGGCCGAGATGCTCTTTCGGCGTGACGTAACAGAGCATCGACGTGCCGAACCAGCCGATCATCGCCGCGCCGATGCCTGACGTGATGTGGTCGTAGCCCGGCGCGATGTCGGTGACGAGCGGGCCGAGCGTATAGAATGGCGCTTCGCCGCAGACTTTCAGCTGCTTGTCCATATTGGCTTTGATCTTGTGCATCGGCACATGGCCGGGGCCTTCGATCATCGTCTGACAGCCCTTGTCCCAGGCGATCTTCGTCAATTCGCCAAGCGTTTCCAGCTCGGCGAATTGCGCGGCGTCATTGGCGTCGGCGTTGCAGCCGGGGCGCAGACCGTCGCCGAGCGAGAAGGACACGTCATATTTGCGCATGATGTCGCAGATCTCGTCGAAGCGCTCGTAGAGGAAGCTCTCCTTGTGCTTCGAGAGACACCAGCGCGCCATGATCGAGCCCCCGCGCGAGACGATGCCGGTGACGCGATTGGCGGTCAGCGGCACATAGGCGAGACGCACGCCGGCGTGGATGGTGAAGTAATCGACCCCCTGCTCCGCCTGCTCGATCAGCGTGTCCTTGAAAACTTCCCAGTCGAGCTTCAGCGCGTCGCCGCCGACCTTTTCCAGCGCCTGATAGATCGGCACGGTGCCGATCGGCACGGAGGCGTTGCGGATGATCCAGTCACGGATGTTGTGAATGTTGCGGCCAGTGGAGAGGTCCATCACCGTGTCGGCCCCCCAGCGGATCGCCCACACCATCTTTTCGACCTCATCCGCAACGGAAGAGGTGACGGCCGAATTGCCGATGTTGGCGTTGACCTTCACCAGAAAGTTGCGGCCGATGATGACCGGTTCGAGCTCCGGGTGATTGATATTCGCGGGAATGATGGCGCGGCCGCGGGCGATTTCCTCGCGCACAAATTCGGGCGTGATGAATTCGGGAATGGCGGCGCCAAAGCTCTCGCCGTCGGCGATGCGTTCTCTCGCGACATCAAGCGCGCGCTCGCGGCAGAGATTCTCGCGATGCGCGACATAAATCATTTCTTCGGTAATGATACCGGCGCGGGCGAACTCGAATTGAGTGACGGGGCCCGCCCCGGCCGCTCGATGAAGCCTGCGCTCTGCCGGGCAAGGCGGCACGAGCCGCTCGCCTTCAGCGAAGCCATTGTCCTCTGGCTTGATTCCACGTCCCTGATAGGGCTCGAGACCAGCGCGCGCCGTAAGCCAGGGACGCGCCGAGGGCAATCCCGCCGAAAGATCGGGCGTGAAGGATGCGCAGGTATAGGGTCCGGACGGGTCGTAGACCCGAAGCGGCGGCTCGCCCGAAGACGGGTCCAACGGGATCTCGCGGCAAGGCACGCGAATGTCGTCGCGGCCCTTGGGCGAGGAATAGACCTTGCACGATTTTCCGATCGGCCCGGTGGTGACGCTCGCCGGCATGCGCTTGTCGTGGACGTTCATGATCGCGCTCCTTCATCGCGCTTCTTCAAGGGAAGCGGACGCTGAGTCAGGAAGACGAAGGAGGGATGCGCTATCATAGCGTCGACGCAGGCGCGCCGTTCGCTCTTTCGCTGGCCTTCCCTACGCCGGCATGACCCGGATCAGGTTCGACGGGTGCTTCTCAGCCGCGTTAGCGGCGCCCCTCGCCATTGAGTGAAAACTAATCCGTTCGCCACCGCACCGCAAGGCGGCGAATGACGCCCAATTCAGGATGGCTGATCGGGACTCTGCTCATTGCGCAGATGGCTGACGCCAACGACCTTATCCAGCGCCACGACAAAAGCGAGGCCTCTACTGGGCTCGGTCAATTCGGCGGCGGGAAGCTGGCGCGGCGTCTGGCGCCGACTGCTCGCTTCCGCCCCCGACGAGATGCGATGCGAAAAGACGCCTTCGCGGAACCAGGATGCGAGATGGCTGGCGATAGAAACTACGAAGCCAAAAAGCGCTTGTGTTGCAAAGACGTGACAGGCGGACAAAATCTGCGCGTGTGAAGAGTTATTTGCGCTGCACGGCCAGGCGCCTCTGGTAACCTATAGAACGATGTGAACATGCGTCGGTTCGGTGCGACGGGGCGAACGCCGCCACGCCGTTTGAAAGCGTTGCGCTTCGGGACTCGCCCCAATGAAAAACATTGTTTCGCGCACTTTCCTGTTCACACTCACGGCCATCGCGACGCTTGCGCCATCCCTCTCCTTTGCCGCCGATGGTTTTTTTGCGACGGGATACGGCCCGCGGCAGAGAGCGCTTGCCGGCGCCAGCGTGGCCGATGGTCGGGACGGCATGGCCGCTTCGGTCAATCCCGCGACCATTGTTGGCCTTGACCGGCAGTTTGCGTTTGGCGTCGCCGCCAATCTTGCTTATCGCGGTTACCGCACCGAAGGACTTCCGAGGCTCATCGCGGCGGGCGACGTGCACAGCGGCCGTCCATGGACGCCAATCCCCAACTCGGGCAACATCCGCCCGATCGACGCCGACTCCGCATGGAGCTTTGTCACCTATTCGAATGGCGGCATCAACAGCGCCTATGACGTGAGGCATGCTCGGCCGCCGCTGGGTGGACCGTTCGGCGGCGGCTTCGTTGGCCTAGACTTGAGACAAGCCTTCGCCAGCGTCGATTATGCGCGTCGCTTCCACACGGCGATCGGCCCGATCACGATCGGCCTTGCGCCGACCATCGCAGTGCAGATGTTGAACGTTCAGGGTGTGAAGACGTTCGCGCCCTTTTCAATAAATCCGTGGGAGATGTCAGACATGGGGTTTGACTGGTCCTACGGCGGCGGCTTTCGCTTAGGGTTGCTGTGGGGAATCACGGACAGCCTGCGCTTCGGCTTTTCCGGCTCGACGCCCATGTGGATGTCGCGTTTCGACAAATATTCGGGTCTTCTCGGCGGCCAGGGCAGTTTCGACATCCCCGCCCAATTGCAGGCCGGATTCGCCTACGACATCTTGCCCAACCTTACGCTCATGGCGGATTGGCGACATGTCTTCTATTCAGCCATTCCCTCTTTAGGCAATTCCAACGCGCCCCTGTTCGTGCGCTCGCTCGGCGACAGCGCCGGCATCAATATGAAGGATACGGATTCGGCATCCTTCGCCGCCGAGTGGCGCGCGACGCCGACGCTGGCGCTTCGACTCGGTTATCATTACGCCACCAGTTCGCTGATCGCGCGTTCTTTGAACTTTGCGGTGCTCTCGCCGAGCGTGAACCGGCATCATCTCGGAG
>JALHNR010000197.1 GCA_022843525.1 Methylocystis sp.
GCAGACCTTCGAGGTGTTCGCGCGCGATTTCAGCGCGCTGCGCCAATGTGGGCGGCGCGCGCCGTTCGCCGGTCTGCAGAAAATGCGCGATATCGCCGACGATCCAGGGCTGCCCCAGGGCCGCCCGCCCGATCATGACCCCGTCGGCGCGCGAATGCTCAAGCATCTCGACGGCGTCGTCTTCGCCGCCGCAGTCGCCATTGGCGACCACCGGAATTCTAACGGCCGCTTTCGCCGCCGCGATCGCCCGCCAATCGGCCCGGCCTGCGTAAAACTGCTGGCGCGTGCGTCCATGGACGGTGATCATCGCGGCGCCTTCGGCTTCCGCAAGGCGCGCGAGCTCCGCGACGTTTCGGGTCGCTTCATCCCATCCCAGCCGCATCTTGACGGAGAGCGGCACGCATATTGCCTCGCGTGCTGCAGCGATCAGCCGCGCCGCTTGATCGAGATCGCGCATCAGCGCGGCGCCCGCGAGGCCTCCGGTGACACGCTTGCAAGGACAGCCCATGTTGATGTCGATCCAGTCAGCCCCAAAGGATTCGGCGCTTCTTGCGGCGGCCGCCATTTCGGCCGGCTCGCGCGCGGCGATCTGAATGATCCGCGGCCACTCACCGGCGCATTCCAGCCGCATCGCCGTTTCGCGATCGCCGCGGGCGACGCCAGCGGCGGTCACCATCTCGCTCACCGTCGCCGACGCCCCCAGACGCGACGCGATGCGGCGCATGGTCGGGTCGGTCACGCCGGCCATCGGCGCGAGCAGCGCGCGACCCGTCAGCGTGATCCCGCCAATGCTCAAAGGCGAAGGGGCAAAGCCAACGCCTAGTTTTTTGGCAGTAGCCATCTTGCCCACATCATAAGCAGTTCTCTTCGCACTTGCAACATAGCATTTCTCCAGCCCGTCGCCATTTGACGGCGTTGGCGAAAACCGACAGAGAGCGGCCATGGGCGCCGCTCACCAGATTCCTTCCATCGCCATCCTGATCGTCGCCGGCGGGCGCGGCGCGCGGGCGGGCGACGGCCTGCCCAAACAATATCGACCGATCGCCGGCGTGACGCTGCTCGCCCGAACGCTGCATGGGCTGCATATGGCCATGCCCCAGGCCGCGCTCAAGGTCGTCATCCATAAAGACGACCTCGACCAATACGCCGCGAGCGTCGCGGAGCTCTCCCCTGCCGATCGGGCGCGGCTTCTGCCGCCGGCCTTCGGCGGCGCCAGTCGGCAAGAAAGCGTCAGGAATGGCCTCGAGGCGCTCGCGGTCGAGGGCGCGCCGGACATCGTGCTGATTCACGACGCCGCGCGTCCTTTCGTGGACGCTGCGCTCATCGCGCGCGCGATCGAGGCGGCCGCGAACCACGGCGCCGCCGCGCCCGGCGTGCCGCTCGCCGATACGATCAAGCAGATCGACGACGCCGGCGTCGTCGTCGCGACGCCCGACCGCGCGAGGCTCCGCGCCGTGCAGACGCCGCAGTCCTTTCGCTTCGATCTGATAATGGAAGCCCATCGCGCTGCGGCCGCTGGCGGGCGCGACTATACCGACGACGCCATGATCGCCGAGGCGGCGGGCGTGAAGGTGCATATTTTTGAAGGCGACGCCGCCAATTTCAAACTCACGACGCAACAGGACTTCGCCCGCGCCATGGAGCAGTTGAAGCAACCCGCATTCGCCGATCTGCCCGACATCCGCATGGGTCAGGGCTATGACGTCCACGCCTTCGGACCAGGCGATTCCGTTTGGCTCGGCGGCGTCGCGGTCCCGCATACGCATGGCCTCGCCGGCCATTCGGACGCCGACGTGCTGTCCCACGCGATCACCGACGCCATTCTTGGGGCCATCGCCGAGGGCGATATCGGCGCGCATTTCCCGCCATCCGATCCGCAGTGGAAGGGCGCGGCGTCGTCGATCTTTCTGGCGCGCGCCTGCGAATTGGTGCGCGCCCGCGGCGGCGCGATCGCCAATGTCGACGCCACCATCATTTGCGAAGCGCCGAAGATCGGCCCGCACCGCGAGCGGATTCGTGAAAGCCTCGCCGCGACGATGGGCGTCGAGATCGGCCGCGTCGCGATCAAGGCGACGACCACCGAGCGGCTGGGATTTACGGGCCGGCAGGAAGGCATGGCGGCGCTGGCGATCGCGACGGTAAGGTTGCCGTGAGGGACTGATCGAACCTGCTATCTGCTCCCAGTCGCTATTGCTTCCTGCTGCGCTTCATGCGCGATCGAGTGACGAATGGTTCTCCTCACCCTCATCCTGAGGAGCCGCCCGCAAGTGGGTTTACCCGACTTGCGAATTTAATGTCGATCTCGGGCAGGCCGAGATCGACGGGCGTCTCGAAGGACGAGGATGAGGAAAATTTGGCGAAAAAGGGTTTCCTCTCCTTCGAGACGGCCTCTTCAAGGCCTCCTCAGGATGAGGAAACCCTTTGCCCGATCGCCCCACAGAGCAACTCGCTGTGCAGCGTCCATTGTGCGCATGACCTGCTATAAGGCCGGTTCGTAAAGCCGAGGCCCGCCATGATCCGCGTGACCGACAGAATCGCGCTCCACGAATGGGAAATCGTGGAGGAGTTTGCGCGCGCGTCGGGGCCCGGCGGGCAGAATGTGCAGAAGGTCGAAACCGCCGTGCGGCTGCGCTTCGACATCCGCAATTCGCCCAGCCTCGCAGATGACGTGAAGGCGCGGCTCGCCCGCCTCGCCGGCAGGCGTCTGACGAAGGACGGCGTCATCCTCATCGAAGCGCGCCGCCATCGCACGCAGGAGCGCAACCGGGCGGATGCGCTCGATCGCCTCATCGACCTCATCCGCATCGCGGCGGCTCCCCCGCCCCCGCCCCGAAAAAAAACCCGGCCGACGCTCGGTTCGAAACTGAGGCGGCTCGACGGCAAGAAGCAGCGCGGCGACGTGAAGGCGCTGCGCGGCAAGCCGACGCATGAGTTATGATCAGGCTGATCCGTGTTGGGCATGTCATTCCCGGCAGGCCGAAGGCCTGACCGGGAATCCAGCGGCCGATCCAAGAACGCTGGTTTGCTCTGGATTCCCGATCGCGCGCGTTGCGCGCGTCGGGAATGACACTTGAGCCGTTCAAAGGATTTCGTATGAAATACGTAATACCAATTTATGAGATACGTAATGAGTGAACATACGACATACATAAAGGCTAAAGAACTTCTCGATAAGGCCCGCGCCAAAGCCCTGCGTCTTGCGAGCGCCGAATCCTGCACCGGCGGGCTCGTCGCCGCGGCGCTTACCGAAATCCCAGGCTCGTCCGACGTGTTTGACCGCGGCTTCGTCACCTACTCCAACGCCGCGAAATCCGAAATGCTGGGCGTCGCGGACGCATTGCTCAAAGCGCATGGCGCCGTCAGCGCGGAAGTCGCGCGCGCCATGGCGCTGGGCGCCATCGATCACTCGCTGGCCGACGTCGCTGTCGCGGTGACGGGCGTCGCCGGACCCGGCGGCGGTTCGCCTGAAAAACCTGTGGGACTCGTTCACTTCGCCTGCGCCCGGCGCGACGGCGGCGTTAATCATGTCGAGCGCCGCTATGGACCGCTGTCGCGCGACGAGATCCGCGCCGCCTCCGTCATGCAAGCGCTGGACATGATGATTGACGCCGTCGACGCGGCTCAGCGGCGGCCGTAAACCTCGTCGGCGCGTGCAGCGAAGGCGTCCGCATATTTGTGGAATGCGCGATCAAACATCGCGCCCATCACAAAGCCAAGCGCCGGACTCTTAAATTCATAGGCGATGAAGAATTCGACCATCGACCGCGGCGCGCCGCCGCTCGCCGCCGGCTCGTCGCGAAACGTCCAGCGATTGTCGAGTTTTCGAAACGGCCCCTCGGCGCACTCGACCCTGATATCTAATTTGTTGGAGTCGCAGCAGACGCGGCTCACATAGCGCTCGCAGATCGCTTTGAAGCCGACCTGCATCTCGATCAGCGACACCTCGACACCAGGCGAGATCTCCGACCGTCGGCGGATGCGAACGGCCTCGCAGAGGGGCACGAATTGCGGATAGGATTCAACGTCGCGCACCAGCGCAAACATTTCTCCTGCGCTGTGCGGCACGTAGCGACGGTTGCGAAAACTCTTCATGAGCCAAGCTTCTAGTTCATTGACGAGAGCGGCAAAAGTCGGCGCCGTCATGCGGCTGGAACAATTGCGTCACGTCGCAGTTCTATCGACGAGCTCTCGCTGGCTCCTGAGATATTCTACGGAGGGAACAATGGCCAACAAATCCGATTTCACAGCTGATGAATGGAAAAAACTGCTTGAATCGCCGCTGCTGGCCGGCTTCGCCGTAAGCGCCGGCGATCCGAGCGGCTTCATCGGCACCCTGCAGGAGGGTTTCGCGAGCGCCAAGGCTTTGGCCGCCGCAAAATCCGATCCGAACGCCGATGCGCTGATCAAGGCGGTTGTCGAGGACCTTCTCACGCCGGACGGACGCGCCGCCGCCCGCGACGGGGTGAAGGGCGTGGTGGATGGCGCCAAGGTCGATGAGTTCAAAGATCGGGCGCTCGTCGAGTTGCGCCGCACCGCCTCCATCCTCGACGCCAAGGCGCCTAATGAGTCGAAGGCTTTCAAGGACTGGCTCAATCATATCGCCAATCTGGTGGCGGAAGCGGGCGTCGAGGGCGGCTTTCTGGGCTTTGGCGGCGTGAAGGTCACCGACGCCGAACGCGCGACGCTGGCGGAAATCTCCACCGCGCTTGGCGCCGCCTAAGGGACTTTGCCGGGCGGCGCGGTTCGCGCCGCTTTCGGCCGCACGCTCATTCCACTCGGTCCGCGCCGGTCGCGTTTCTCAGTCATGAGAAACTCCGAATGGCGCAGTCTCGTCCGTCGAGACGCCGCCTTCGATCTCGGGCCTGCCCGAGATCGACATTGTATTCGCAAGTCGGGTAAACCCGACTTGCCGGCGGCTCCTCAGGATGAGGACTGCTTAGCTGGGGCAAGCCACCAGCCGCTCAGCTTCTGAGGGCGGCGTTCTCCGATTCGGCTCGGAGCGGCTGCGGAACAAAGCCCCTCGTCCTGAGGAGCGTGCGTCTCGAAGGACGAGGGCCCGCTTCCAGCGTCGAAGCCCCCGCTTGGGGGTGATCTGAAAGGCGCCTCGCTAGGCGAGCCGTTGTTCGCGCGCCGCGCGCAGCTTGGCGAAATCGTCGCCGGCATGATGCGACGAGCGGGTGAGCGGCGAGGCGGCGACGTAGAGAAAGCCCTTCGCATAGGCGAGCGTCTTATAGGAGTCGAATTCCTCCGGCGTCACGAAGCGCTCGATCGCATGGTGCTTGCGCGTCGGCTGCAGATATTGGCCGATGGTGATGAAATCGATGTCCGCCGACCGCATGT
This sequence comes from Methylocystis sp., assembly GCA_022843525.1. GTDB lineage: Bacteria > Pseudomonadota > Alphaproteobacteria > Rhizobiales > Beijerinckiaceae > Methylocystis. The sequence goes on from JALHNR010000197.1 coordinate 5,341, forward strand.
CGTCCATCACCTGCATCACTTCGAGACGGCTCTCGCCGAGCCCGACCATGATTCCGGATTTGGTGAAGACGGAAGGATTCAGTTCCTTGGCGCGCTGAAGCAGCCGCAGCGAATGAAAATAGCGCGCGCCCGGCCGCACCGTGACATAGAGCGACGGCACGGTCTCGAGATTGTGATTGAAGACGTCCGGGCCCGCCGCCACCACGCGCTCCAGCGCCCCAGGCTTCCTGAGGAAGTCCGGCGTGAGCACCTCGATCGTCGTTTCCGGACAGGCCGACCGGATGGCGGCGATGGTCTCGGCGAAGTGACCCGCGCCGCCGTCATCGAGATCGTCGCGATCGACCGACGTCACGACGACATGCGACAGGCCGAGCGCGCGCGTGGCTTCCCCGACCCTGCCCGGCTCGGTCGGGTCGAGCGGCGTCGGCAGGCCCGTGGCGACATTGCAGAACGCGCAGGCGCGCGTGCAGATCTCGCCCATGATCATGAAGGTGGCGTGCTTTTTCTCCCAGCATTCGCCGATGTTGGGACAGGAAGCTTCCTGGCACACGGTCGCAAGCCCGGCGTCCTTCAACAGGCCGCTGGTTTCCGCCCAGGCCTTCGAACCCGGCGCCTTGACGCGAATCCACGGCGGCTTGCGCAGAATGGGCGAGTCAGGCCGGCCCGCCTTTTCAGGATGACGCGGCGGCGGCTCCCCCCGTTTCTTTCGGGGGTCGTCGTTCAAGAGATCAAGCACGGTCAAGAGCGGAGAGTCTCCTCTCTCACCAAGCTAGGCATATCAATGGCGGACGGCAATGTCCTCGGGAGATCTATTGGCGTGAGGGAGCGCCCGGCATCCGACGCAGAACAGCGCCGCGCCGATCGCGCCGGCGATCAAGACCGCGTCCGCGCAGCGCTGGCCGACTCCGGCGCGAACCGCGAGCTCGGCCGCCAGCCATGCCCCCGTGACCGCCGAGAGCAGCAAAGCCCCTGCTCGAACGTCGACGTGCAGAACATGCCAGAGCTTTGTCGCGCTCCAGCCGACAAGCCCGCCGATGAGCAGAAGAGCGAGGAATTGCGCGTTGGGCGCGCCAACGATCGCGGCTGCGGCAGAGAGCGACGCGTCCATGAACGCCTCCGGCGATGTGAGGAAAGGGTTGCAACTAGAGGTAACGGCCCATTAACGATTTTGACGCGCCTTTGTTCCCAGCGTTCCTACAGAAAGCCGCGCCGCGCGGTGCGCCCCTGTGTCGCAGCCACCAAGTTGCTTCGCGATAAAAATGCATAAATCAATATAAATCATAAGTTTAAGTATTACACTTGTAGTTTAAGTTTAACAGTGTCTCTACAGATATTCGACTTCCAGAACGCCCGGTATGGCGCGCAGTGCGCCAGCGACGTCCGGAGTGATCGGATAGCTTCCGGGCAGTCGGATTTCGATTTCCTCCCGTCCCGCATCGCGTTTCAGAAGAATCGACACCTCGCCGTCGCCGCGGCCGGCGAGCCGCGTCTTGATCCCGTCGAGCGGCCCCTCGTCGCCGACCACGACGCGCAGGCCCTTCTGCGCGCGCGCCGCCGCCGCGGCCAAAGGTTCGACAGCAACGATGCGCGCCCGAACGTCCTCGCCCTCCACCGCCGCGGAGAGGGTCACGAGCACCGCCGCGCCCTTTTCCAGAAGGTCGCGATATTGGGTCAGCCCCTCCTGGAAGAGGATCGCCTCATAGTGTCCGCTGACGTCTGACAGTTGCAGGATGCCCATCTTGGACCCGGATTTGGTGCGCCTCTCGGTCCTGTCCAGAACCACGGCGGCGAGCCGGCCAGCGGTCGCGCCGCGCTTGACCGAGGCGGCGAATTCGCTCCAGCGCGACACGCGAATTTTCGGCAAGAGGCCGGCATAAGCGTCGAGCGGATGGCCCGAGAGGAAAAAGCCGGCGGCTTCATATTCACGTCGCAGCGTCTCGGCCGCTGGCCAGGGCGGCGTCTTTGGAACCGCGAGGTCAGCTGCCTCGGCCTCGCCAAAGAGCGCATTCTGTCCGGCCTTGCGGTCGTCGGCGTGCCTGTTGGCGGCGGCGAGCATCGCCTCGATCGCCGCGAAAGCCCTGGCGCGATTAGGTTCGAGTTCGTCGAAGGCGCCGCAGGCGGCAAGGCTCTCCAGCGTCTTCTTGTTCACTTCGCGCGGGTTCAGCCGTCTCGCGACGTCGGCGAGGCTCGTAAATCGGCGCTCCGCCCGTGAGCGCACGAGCGACTCGGCCTGCGCTTCGCCGACCCCCTTGAGCGCCGAAAATGCGTAGCGGATCGCGAGCCTGCCTTCCGCGCCGGGCGCCACGTCGAAGTCGACGCCCGACTGATTGATCGACGGCGGTTCGACCGCGATGCCCATGCGCCGCGCCTCGTCGCGGAACTCGGCGAGCTTGTCGGTCTGGCTCTTGTCGAAGGTCATCGAGGCGGCAAGGAATTCCGCGGGATAATGCGTCTTGAACCAGGCGGTCTGATAGGCGATCAGCGCATAGGCCGCCGCATGGCTCTTGTTGAAGCCGTAATCGGCGAATTTCGCCAGCAAATCGAAGATTTCGTTGGCCTTCTGCTTGGCGAGCCCCCGCTCCATCGCGCCGCTGACAAAACGGTCGCGCTGGGCGTCCATCTCGGACTTGATCTTCTTGCCCATGGCGCGACGCAGATTGTCGGCCTCGCCGAGCGTATA
>JALHNR010000198.1 GCA_022843525.1 Methylocystis sp.
GCAGCCGCCGGATTCACCGGCGTCATCGCGGCGCCTGCCGACGGCGCTGGCTCCGACTGGAGGTCCGCGCCAGACGCGGGTTCGGCGGCGGCCTCAGCTGCCGGCGCAGGCTCGGCCGGCGCTTTGGCGCTTTCCTCAAGCGCGGGCGCTTTGGCGGTCTCTTCATCCGTCGGCGCGGCGTCCTGCGGTTGCGGCGCGGCGCTGCCGAGAACGGGTTCAGCGGCTTCCGGAGCGGCCAAAGGCGGCGCCGTGGCCAGCGCCGGATCCTCGCTCGGCCCGACCGCGCTCCACGGCCCGAGGACCCAGGTCAGGGCCGCCAGTCCGGCGATGACGACGGCCGCGGCCGCGAAGAACAAGGCCCGACGGCCGCCTTCGCGTTCCTCCTCCGGCTCGTCGTAGAATTCTTCCTCCGTCGCATGGACGGCGCCCCAAGCTTCCTCTGCGCGGGGCGCTTGAGGAGAAGGACCCGGATCGATCGCCGCCGCGTTCGTTGGCGGGCGCTCGAAGCCCTGAGCCGACGCTGCGGTTGGCGCGGGGCCGTGGCCGAGGTCGCGACGCAGCAACTCTTTAAACTCGGCAAATTCAGCCATCAGCTCCTTATCGTCGCCGATATCCATCATGCCTGAACCCTTTCATTGGCCGCGCGCCAGGGACTCGGCGATGAGTCGCGCGCGGTCGCACCATCCGCGCCCAGACAAACGTTAAAATGTGGCTGTACTGCGCCGCGTTGCTTTGAGCAGGTTAAAACTGTTTAATTTCAGTGTCTTGGATGTAGTTGACGCGCAGCTTGCCGCCGCGCGGGCGCGGCATGCGACGTAAATTCGCGGCCTTGCTGGAAGCTATCCAAATTAACGAAATTGACCTTTGCGCCGCGCGATTCCTAAAGTTTCGGAAGGCGCGAAGAAACGCGCTTTCTTCTCCAACGGGCTGCTCAAGTGACCTTTTTCTGTCTACGCAAGGCGCGCCGGGCCGCGCTTTGCGCCGTCTTCGCAGTGCTCGGCTCCCCGCTCGACGCGCAGTCCGCAGCGTCTGGCGCCGGCGCGGCCGACGAGGGGGGCCTGACGGCGCTTGAGCTCCTCGGCAAGCGCGTGTTCGAAGACGCGAGCCTGTCGCGCCCGGCGGGGGTCTCCTGCGCCTCCTGCCATGACGCCGCGACGGCCTTTCAAGGCAATAATGGTTCGAGCGTCCCTGCCGTGGCGCGGGGCTCGCTGCCGGCGTCTCTGGGCAAGCGCAACACGCCATCGATCATGTATGCGTCCTTTGCGCCGCCTTTCGAATTCATCGACGATAAGGATGAAGAGACCGGCAAGATCGAAAAAATTCCGGCTGGCGGACAGTTCTTCGACGGCCGCGCGCGCGATCTCCTCGCCCAGGTCGAAGGTCCGATGCTCGATCCGCTCGAAATGAATGCGCCGTCGAAGCGCTTCGTCGTCGAGACGGTGCAGGGCGGCGCCTACGCCGACCTTGTCCGCCAGGTCTATGGCGAAAAGGTCTTCGCCGATCCGGACGCCGCCTTCGTGAAGCTCGCGCAAGCGGTCGTCGCCTTCGAGGCGAGCGCGCGCTTCCATCCCTTCGCCTCCAAATTCGACGATTATTTGCGCGGGCAAGCGCAGTTGACGGCGCTGGAGAAGAAAGGCTTCGAACTCTTCAAGGACCCGAAGAAAGGCAACTGCCTCGCCTGCCACGCCGGCAAGGAAGATTCGCGCAATCCGCAGGACTGGCTTTTCACCGACTTCACCTATGACGCGCTCGGCGGGCCAAGAAACAAAGCGATTCCGAGCGCGGCGAAGCCTGACGCTGCTCCCGATCTCGGCCTGTGCGCGCGAGCAGGACTCGCTGAAGTCGCTCCCGCCGGCTTCAAGGTCGAGAGCGTCTGCGGCGCCTTCAAAGTGCCGACCTTGCGCAACATCGCCGTCACCGGCCCCTATCTGCACAATGGCGTCTTCGACAAGCTGCGCGACGTCGTCGCCTTCTATGCGACGCGCGACACCGATCCCGGCCGCTGGTATCCCAAAGACGGGCGCGGCAAACCGGAAAAATACGACGACCTGCCGGCCTCCGCGCATGAAAACGTCAACGTCGATGAGGTTCCCTACGACCGCAAGCCCGGGCAAAAGCCGCGGCTGTCCGAAAGGGACATCGACGCCATCGTCGCGTTTCTCGAGACATTGACCGATCGCCAAAAGCCTTGATGCGCGACAGCGAGACGCAGAGGCGTCGCGGCTCTTGCGGGGAACCGGGTGCGCATTAAGTTGCAAAAGCGGAGCTGACGGTAATGGTCAGCCCCGCGTTTAAGCAAGGATGTTGGGAGGGGAACTATGATACGCAGAACGCTCATCGCCTTTATCTCGCTATCAGTCGCAGCGTTGTTCTCGCCAATTGCGCTCGCGCAGGAAAATCATGTCGCCGAAGCGATCACTCATACGCGCCAAGCCGTCGACGCCGGTCTTGATGGCAAGGCTGACGGGGTCGTCGAACACGCCAAGGAAGCTTTGAATCACGCTCAGGCCGCCCAAAAGGAAAAGTCAAACCGCTTCGTGCGCGCCGGCATCGTCCATCTGAAACAGGCGATCAAGTTCGGCGAAAAAGGCAACGCCAAGGGCGGCGTTAAGCACGCGAAAGAGGCGCTGGCGAAACTCGACCACGCCCCCCACTAGGCGGTAGGGGCAAAAGCCGCCCACATAAGATCGTAGCGCGCGAGCGCTGCGACGAGCGGCGCCGGAGGACGAGCGCCGCTCGTGAAGATGATGCTACGGGAGACCGGCTGGCGTTGCGGCGCATCCGCGCCGAAGCGCTCGCCAAGCAATTGATCCGCGCGCCGCGCGATCGCCGGCGCGGGGTCGATCCACTCGACCGGCCAGGGCGCAAGACGTTTGAACTCGTCGACCAGCAGCGGATAATGTGTGCAGGCGAGAACGATGGCGTCCGTACGTCTGTCGTCTTCTTGCCTGAAGCAGGGCCCGATCTCGGCGCCGATGTCGGCGTCTCTCGCGCCTTCCCCATGCATGTAGCTCTCAGCAAGACCCGCCAAACGTTTCGAGCCGACGAGCGTCACCGAGCAATGTGCGGCGAATTGCGCGATCAGGTTTTGCGTATAGTCGCGCGTCACGGTGCCGGGCGTCCCCAGCACCGAGATCATCTTTGACTTTGTGCGCTCGGCCGCCGGCTTGATCGCCGGCACCGTGCCGACGAAAGGCAGCGCCGGCCAATGCAGGCGCAGATCGGGCAGGACAATCGTCGACGCGGTGTTGCAGGCGATGATGATCATGTCCGGCGCGTGATCGGCGATCAGCCCTTCCATGAGCTTCATCACGCGCTCGACCAGTTCCGGCTCCTGCCAGGACCCGTAGGGGAAGCCGGCGTCGTCCGCGCAATAGAGATAGTCCGCCGATGGCCGCAGCTTGACGATCTCGGCAAAGACCGTGAGGCCGCCGAGACCGGAATCGAAGACGAGGAGTTTGGGCGGACGGGTCATGTGCGGCGAATCTCGACGCGAATAGGACAAGATACCCGTGACAAGATCAACGCCGCCATATTGACTAGTTGGGTTGACCAGTTTAATATCTTCCTCATGAGGGAAGTGCAAGCCTCGGACGCAAAGGCCCGCCTGGCGGAACTTTTGACGGCCGTTGAACGCGGCGAGACGATTGTCATCACTCGGCACGGACGTCGCATCGCGCGCCTAGCGCCGGAAACGGATCTTAAACAGGCTGAAATCGACCGGGCGGTAGATGATCTGGTGCGCTTTCGCGAACGCACAAAAAAAGCTCCGCTGGCTGAGGTGCTCGGCGCGCGCCATCACGGCCACAAATATTGATCGGCTTCGTCGTCGATGCGTCGATCCTCGCAAGCTTCGCGCTCGCGGACGAACGACAGCCGCGTGCGCTCGCGGTTGTCGAGCGCCTGCGGAGCGAGACTGCGCTTGCGCCCTGCTTGCTGTTTTTTGAAATTCGCAATGTTCTGCTCGTCAGCGAGCGGCGCCATCGACTGGCGTTGGAGGAAACGGAAGAGCTTCTTCAGATCATCGCGCGCTTGCCGATAGCGATCGACTTCGATTGCGATGAGAGGCGCCTCATGCCGCTTGCACGCAAGCACAGGCTGACAGCTTACGACGCCGCCTATCTCGAACTCGCTCTTAGGGAAGGCGCTGCGCTCGCGACGCTCGACGCCGAATTGGAGCGCGCCGCGCGCGCCGAAGGCGTCGCGATTGTCGAATAGGCTCAGAACGGCAGATTGAAAACCCGCGCCGGCGCGAGCGCGCCTTGGACGATTTCGCCGAAGGCGACCGGCACGCCGCCGCAAGCAGCATAGACGATGCCCTCATGCGGCGCGTCGCGGCCGCGCAAAATCACCGAGCCGCCGCGCCGCAGTCGCGCCGCCATGTCGCGATCGACAACGACGCAAGGCAGTTCGGCCAATCCGGCCTCGACCGACAGCAGCGCCTCTGCGGCCATGTTCTGATTTTCGATCTCGTCGAGCGTGTAAGCGTCGTCCTCGACGAAGGGACCGACGCGGGTGCGTCTCAGCGCCGTGACATGGCCGAAACAGCCCAGAACCCGACCGAGATCACGGGCAATCGCGCGCACATAGGCGCCCTTGCCGCATTCCATGACGAAGGTCGCCTCGTCGCCAGACGCGTCGATCAGCGTCAGCGAGCGGATCTTGACGACGCGCGGCTTCAAATCGACCTGCTCGCCCTCGCGGGCGATGTCATAGGCGCGCTCGCCGGCGATTTTGATCGCCGAGAACTGCGGCGGAGTCTGCGCAATCTCGCCGACGAACTGCGGCAGCAGAACTTCGATCGCGGCGCGCTCCGGCCTTAAGGCGCTCTCTCGCACGCCGCGGCCGTCGGCGTCGTCCGTGTCGGTCTCGACGCCCCAACGCACGGTGAAGCGATAGGCCTTCTCGCCGTCCTGAACGAAAGGCACGGTCTTGGTCGCTTCCCCGAAGGCGACGGGAAGAATGCCGGACGCGAGCGGATCGAGCGTGCCCGCATGCCCGGCCTTTTGGGCGTTATAGATGCGTTTGAGGCGCGACACCGCCTGTGTGGACGTCAGGCCGACAGGCTTATCCAGCGCCAACCAGCCGTCGACGACGACTCGGTCCGATTTTTTTTTGCTCATTCCTCAACGCCATCCTCTTTGGCGTCGTCGCCATCGGCGAGATCGCGCTTCACACGGTCGGAACTGAGCAGCGCCTCGATGCGCGACACATTGTCGAATGTGTCGTCGATGCGAAAGCGGATTTCGGGCGCGAACTTCAAATTCACCTCTTGCACGATCTCCCCGCGCAAAAATCGCTTGTGGCGATCCAGCGCGGCGAGCACCTCCGGCTCATCCTTGCCGCCAAGCGGAACGACGTAAATCGTCGCCAGCTTGAGATCTGGACTCATCTTCACCCGCGAAACGGTCACGACATGCTGTTCGAGCACCGGATCGGTGATTTCGCCGCGTGTGAGCAGCCGGGCGGCGGCGTGGCGGACGAGTTCGCCGACGCGCAACATGCGCTGCGACGGCGCGCCGGCCTGTGAGTGATGAGCTCTGGACATTTTGAACCCGGTAATTGCAGTCGTCTTACGCCCGCGTCTGTGGCGGACATCCGGCATATGAAGCGTGATGAATGGAAGGTAGCGCGGCGCCGCGCGACGAGGATGGCCGGGACGCGCCCGGCCATGACGTTTCGCGGCGGCGCAGCGCCGCTTACAGCGTTCGCTTGATTTCCTCGACGCGATAGCACTCGATGACGTCGCCGGCGCGCATGTCCTGGTAGTTCTCGAAGGCCATGCCGCATTCCTGTCCCGCGGCGACTTCCTTGACCTCGTCCTTGAAGCGCTTGAGCGTCGAGAGCTTGCCCTCATGCACGACGACATTGTCGCGGATGAGCCGCACATTGGCGCCGCGCTCGACATTGCCATCCGTCACGCGGCAGCCGGCGACCTTGCCGATCTTCGAAATGTCGAAGACCTCGAGGATCGTCGCATTGCCGAGCAGGGTTTCGCGCAGCGTCGGCGCCAACAGCCCGGACATCGCCGCTTTCACGTCATCCACGAGATTGTAGATGATGTTGTAATAGCGGATCTCGATGCCGGAGCGTTCGGCCGCATCGCGCGCCTCTTTGTGCGCACGCACATTGAAGCCGATAACCGCGGCGTTGGAGGCCTCGGCGAGCGAGATATCCGATTCCGAAATGCCGCCGACGCCGGCATGCACGATGCGCGCCCCGACCTCTTCGGTGCCGAGCTTTTCGAGCGCCGCGGCGATGGCTTCGACCGAGCCCTGGACGTCGCCCTTGATGACCAGCGGGAATTCCTTGCGTCCGGCCGTCTTGAGCTGGCTCATCATATCGGAAAGCGAACCGCGCGCCGACCCGCCGCGCGCGGCGATCTTGTCGCGCTTCATACGCTCGCGATATTCAGCGATCTCCCGGGCGCGGGCTTCCGACTCGACGACAGCCACGCGGTCGCCGGCTTCCGGCGTGCCGCTGAAGCCCAGAATCTCCACCGGAAAGCTCGGACCGGCTTCGGGACGCGCGGCCCCTTTGTCGTCGAGCAGCGCACGCACGCGGCCCCACTGGGTTCCGGCGACGACAATGTCGCCGACGTGAAGCGTGCCGCGCTGAACCAGCATCGTCGCCACAGGCCCGCGACCCCGGTCGAGACGCGCCTCGATGACCGTGCCTTCGGCGGCGCGATCGGCGTTGGCCTTGAGGTCGAGCACCTCGGACTGCAGCGCGATCAGCTCGAGCAGCTTGTCGAGATTGGTCTGCTGCTTTGCCGAGACTTCGACTTCGAGCGTTTCGCCGCCCATGGATTCGACCTGCACTTCATACTGCAGCAGCTCGGTGCGCACCCGCTCAGGCTTGGCGTCCGGCTTGTCGATCTTGTTGATGGCGACGATCAGCGGCACATGCGCGGCGCGGGCGTGATTGATCGCCTCGATCGTCTGCGGCATGACGCCGTCATCGGCCGCGACGACCAGCACCACGATGTCCGTCACCTTGGCGCCGCGGGCGCGCATGGCCGTAAAGGCGGCGTGGCCGGGCGTGTCGATGAAGGTGATGGCGTGACCGTTCGGGGCCGTCACCTGATAGGCGCCGATATGCTGGGTGATGCCGCCCGCTTCGCCGGAGACGACATTGGCTTGGCGAATGGCGTCGAGCAACGACGTTTTGCCGTGATCGACGTGGCCCATGATCGTGACGACCGGCGGACGCGCCGAAAGATCGACGTCGACGTCGGGCGTGTCGAACAGGCCTTCCTCGACGTCGGATTCGGCGACGCGCTTGACCGTGTGGCCCATCTCTTCCGCGACGAGCTGCGCCGTATCAGCGTCGACCACGTCGTTGATCTTGTGCATCTCGCCCTGCTTCATCAGCAGGCGGATGACGTCTACGGCGCGCTCCGACATGCGGTTCGCGAGTTCCTGAATGGTGATCGTCTCGGGGAGGATCACCTCACGCAGAACTTTTTCCTTCTGCTCCACCTGGCCGCGGAACAGCCGCTGCTGACGGCGCTTGAAGGAGGCGACGGAGCGCGTGCGTTCTTCGTCGGTTCCGGCCGTGGCGGTGGAGACCGTCAGCCGGCCGCGATCTTTCATCGCGCCGCCGCGAGAAGGGGTCGGGCGCGGCGGCGGGGGCGGCGTGAAGCCGCCGATCGTGCGCACGGGCGGACGTCGCACCGCCGTTTCGCCTTCTGTGCGAACGGGGGCGCGCGCCCCTGTCGAACCAGGCGCGGCGGCCGTAACGGGAGGGCGCGGCGCCGCAACGCCGGCGGCGTCGCCGGGCAGTCGGCGACGGGCCTCTTCCTCGGACTTGCGTTTCGATTCCGCTTCGCGCGCGAGACGCTCTTCTTCCTCGCGCTTGCGCGCGTCGGCGGCGGCGCGCTCAGCGTGCTCGCGCGCCTCGCGTTCGCTGCGGGCCTTGGCGTCGATTTCGGCGCGGCGGCGATCTTCCTCTTCGCGCGATTTCGCGTCGACCAGCGCGCGGGCGCGCGCCTCGCGCTCCTCGTCGGTCAAC
>JALHNR010000199.1 GCA_022843525.1 Methylocystis sp.
TGCGCGCAGCGCCAGCGAGAGTCCGGCGTAGCCGCTCGCTGCGACGCAGATGAGCGAAGCGGCTGACGCGGCGCAGCCGGCGACGGTCCACATCCGCAGCGAGCCCAGACGCGGTCCGCCAATCCCGGTCGCGGCGAGCGCCACGCCGATCATTCCGAGCAGCACGCCGCCGTGCTGAAGCCCTGCGAGCTTCGTGGTCGCGCCGGGAGTCATGCCGAAGACGACGCCGGCGAAGGGCTCAACGAGCAGTTCCTGCATGCTGTAGGCGAGCATCGAAACGAAGATGAAGATGGTGAACCGGCGCGCCGCCGATTCGCTCCACACCTGCATGAAGGCCGCACGGAAGGGCGGCCTCTGCGCGGCAGAAACCGGCGATGGCGCATCCGTCTCCAAGCCAATGACGGCGATCGTCGCCGTCAACCAGGCTACGGAGCAGACGCAGGCCGTGACGACGACGAGGCGTTGCATCGAAAAGGGATCAAGAAAGTGCCCGGCGAGCGGCGCGCTCACCGCGAAGCCGAGGATCATCATCACCCAGACGGTCGTCGCGGCGGCGGCGCGGCGCTCAGGCGCGACGCGCGTCGCCAGCATCGCGAGCACCGACGTGCCGGCGGCGCCGGCGCCCATGCCGACGAGAAGAAAGGCGAAAGCGGCGAGCGCCAAGCCCGCGGCGAGGTTTGTCGCGGCAAGCGCTGTCGCGAGCGCCGCGCCAATTCCGCCGAGCGCCAACGCTGCGAGGCCGCCAACAATCCAGGGCGTGCGACGCCCGCCGACGTCGGCGCCATATCCCCAGGCGGGGCGCAGAACCTGGATCGCGTAATGCGAGGCGACGAGCACTCCAGGCACAAAGGCCGGCAACGCGAGTTCCACCGCCATAACGCGATTGATGGTGGAGGTCATCAGAACGACGACGGCGCCGAGCGCGGTTTGGACAAGTCCGAGCCGGATAATGCCCGACCAGGCGAGCGGCGGCGCGTTCATCGATGTCCCCTATCCGCGCATGGCAAAAGCGCTGACGAGCATGCCGAGCACGTAAAGAGTCGTGCCCGTGGCGTTATAGAAGGGCGCCTGCTTGCGCGGATCCGCGAGAAGCCTGCGCATCAGCGCGAATTGTCCGGCGAGCAGCGCCGCGACGATCGCCGCATAAACAGGGCGCTCCCAATAGGCGAGGAGTGCGACGACGGCGAACTGCGGCGCCGCCATGACGTAACAGGCGAAGCGGGCCGCCTCATTGACGCCAAGCTGCACCGGCAATGACAGAACGCCCATGCGACGGTCGCCTTCGACGGATTTAAAGTCGTTCAAGGTCATGATGCCGTGCGCGCCGAAGCTATAGAGCAGGGCGAGCGCGATGATGCGCCAGTCGGGAAGCGAGGCCGCCATGACGGCGGCGCCGGTGAACCAGGGCAGGCCTTCGTAACAGAGCGCGACGGCGGAATTGCCCCACCAGCCATTCTGCTTCAGCCGCAGCGGCGGCGCGCTGTAGATCCAGGCGAGAACGAGGCCGAGCACGGCGGCGGCGAATACCCAAAGGCCGAGCGCCGCCGCCACGGCGAGCGACAACACGGTCCAGAGGCAGGCGATGTAGAAGCCCCAGCGGCCGGGAATGCGGCCGGAAGGAATGGGCCGGTTCGGCTCGTTGATGGCGTCGACGTGACGATCGTACCAGTCATTGACGGCCTGGCTCGTCGCGCAAACCAGCGGTCCGGCGAGAACCACGCCGGCGAGCGCAAAGGACCAGCGGGAGAGCGGCGAGACGCCTGAGGAAACGATGCCGCAAGCAAAGGCCCACATCGGCGCGAACCATGTGATGGGCTTGAGAAGCTCGAGAACGGCGGCAGGTTTCGGCGTCTGCATCATGCGACGCTATGCTTGACGCTGATTTATGTCAACCTAGATTTACACAAGGCTGTGGACGCGGCGGTTACTCGCCGTCGCCCGCCGCTTCATCGTCGTCGAGGTCCCCAAGCCCGTAGCGGCGCAGCTTGGTGTAGAGACCCTGGCGGCTGAGGCCGAGCATTTCGGCCGCCGAGGCGCGATTGTCATGCGTCAGCTCCAGCGCGGCTTCGATGCACAAGCGTTCGATGAGGTCGGTGGTTTCGCGCACGAGATTCTTCAGCGGCACGCGGCCCACAAGATCGGCGAACTGCTCGGCGGTTCGCGGCAGCTCATGGCCGCCGAGCCGGTCGCGGCCGGCGCGCCAGCCGGCGCTGCGGATGCAAAAGCCAAGATAGTGGCGTGCGCCCTCGGCGACGTCGACGGCGGAGATCTCGACATCTTCGGAGGAGCCGTATTGGCCGCGCGCGACGGTTGAGAAATGGCGCACGACGCCATGCGTCTGGAGATTGGCGAAGAGCACCTCGGCGTCGACGCCGGGCCGCCCGATCCAGCGCTCAATCGGTTCGCCGCGCAACTGTTCCTCCGAGCCCGCCTGCGCCAGATCGACGAAGGCCGCGTTGGCGGCGAGAATCCGTCGGGCGCCGTCGGTCAGCACGAACGCGTCCGGCATCCGCTCGAGCGCGTTGAGCATCCCGGGTTTTTCCCCAGGAAGCGCCGCGGCGCCGGCCATGCGCGACAAAATCACGATGATATTGGCGGAGCCGTCCTGTCGAAACAGCGCCCCGGAAAGAAGCAGCGATTCCTTCGTCTCGGCGAGCTGGGCGTGGACATTGTCGACGCGCGGCGCAACGAGCAGCGCGGTGACGAAGGATTGCGCGGCGCGGCGGCTCGCCTCGTCGAATAGATCGCCAAACTGGGCGCCGATGGTTTTTTTGGCGCCCTTGCCGATCAGCGCGACAGCGGCGGGATTGGCCTCGGCGACTCGATTGGCGGCGCCGTCGAGAATTAAGATCGCCTCTGAGGAGAGCTGAAACAGCAGCCGATAGCGCTTCTCAGCGTTGCGGATGCGGTGATATTCGCGCTCCATCTCCTGCTGCGCCTCGGCGACGCGCTGCTGCAGCGCGGCGAGCGGCCGAAGATCGCGGCCGAAAGCGACAATGGCGCCGCCGGCGGCGGCCCGCACGGCGCTGTAGCGGACCGGGAGATCGGGGCCGGAAGCCGCCGGATGGTTGACCTGCCGCCCGCGCGGCGTCGTCCCCTTTTGCGCGTCGCGCAGCAGCGCTTCGATTTTTGGCCGGCTCTCGATTGTCACCGTATCGATCCAAGGCCGGCCGACCCATTCGCGCACGGGCGCATTGCATTCGGCACTGGCCGCCGCGTCGATAATGACGCCTTTCGCGTCAACGATGAGCGTCATATCGGCGGCGGCGGCGAGAAGGCCGGCGACTCCTTGCGCGTCGAGCGCGCCGAGTCGTGCGTCGGCGCTTAGAAATCCCGTCGTGGTCGCGGAGGAGGGCGCGTCGCTCACAAAGAGTTTCTTTCGGTTTCGACCAGATTCTCCGACAAGCGGTCTGTGCGTTGATGCTTACAAACTCGCCCAAAGCTTAGCAAGAAGGCTGCCTCTCTCGGCCGCCCCGCGCCGCAACCGGCGCTCGCATGCGATATTGCGCGCATTGCTCAAGACCTTCCGGCCGAGTCTCGCTGTAATGGCCGGGACGCGTCGCAATCGTCGCGCGTCGAAAAAATTTTTCCGAGTCCAACTGGGACGCCCGCCGGGCGCCTACTTTCAAAGGACCATAAACCAGGATGGCGGTTTTGTCATGTAAACATAACGTCAATTTTAGTTGACACTTTCCGGCAAAGGGCCTTAAGCTTCCTGCAAGAGTGAAACGCGCCGCGCGCAAACGGAGCAATCACTCGCAAAAACAATGCGGCGCGAGGAAGCGGGCATGAGCGATCACCGGCCTCAAATTGCCAGACCGCTGTATACGGCCGAGGAACGCCGCCGTCGCGACGCGTCTGTTTGGACCCTCGTCCAGGGCGTGCTGGCGCCCGCGCAGTTCTTCATCTTTCTCGTCAGCCTGATTCTCGTGCTGCGCTATCTCGTGACCGGACACGGGGAGGCCGCGGCGACGGCGTCGGTCGTCGTCAAGACGCTGGCGCTTTACGCCATCATGATCACCGGCTCCATCTGGGAGAAAGAGGTCTTCGGCCGCTATCTCTTCGCCCCGGCGTTCTTCTGGGAAGACGTGTTCAGCATGCTGGTGCTGGCGCTGCACACGGCCTATCTCGCCGCGTTCGCCTTCGGCTGGCTCGACTCGCGCGGCCTCATGTTCCTCGCGCTCGCCGCTTACGCGGCCTATGTCGTCAACGCCACGCAGTTCCTGCTCAAGCTGCGCGCCGCGCGCCTGCAGGAGCCAGCACGCGACAAAACCGAAATGGAATGTGCGCGATGAATGCGCTCGCGCCACTTTCGGGACTGGCCAACGGCGCCTGCGACGCCGCGCCCGTCATTCAGGAGCGCGGCCAGCGCGAAGTGTTCTGCGGATTGACCGGCATCGTCTGGCTGCACCGCAAAATACAGGATGCGTTCTTTCTCGTCGTCGGCTCACGCACCTGCGCGCATCTCATCCAGTCGGCGGCCGGCGTGATGATCTTCGCCGAGCCGCGCTTCGCCACCGCCATTCTCGAGGACCGCGATCTCGCCGGCGTCGCGGACATCGACGACGAACTCGACGCCGTCGTCGATCGGCTGCTGGCGCGACGCCCAGAGATCAAGCTTCTGTTTCTGGTCGGCTCCTGCCCGTCGGAAGTGATCAAGATCGATCTGTCGCGCGCCGCCGCGCGTCAGTCGAGACAGCACGCGCCGGGCGTGCGCATTCTGAGTTATTCGGGCAGCGGCATTGAGACGACGTTCACGCAGGGCGAAGACGCCTGTCTCGCCGCTCTCGTGCCCACGCTTCCGCCCGAGTCGGAAAATGCTTCACATTCGCTGCTGGTCGTCGGCGCGCTCGCCGATATCGTCGAGGACCAGTTCGCGCGTCTCTTCGACGTGTTGGGCGTCGCGCCTGTTCGCTTCCTCCCCATGCGCCGCGCCGCCGACCTGCCGCCGGTCGGCCCCAGCACGTCGTTTCTTCTCGCCCAACCTTTCCTCGCCGATACGGCGCATGCGCTGCAGGAGCGGGGCGCCCGCTGGATCGAGGCGCCGTTTCCGCTCGGCGCTGAAGGCACGACGCTCTGGCTGCGCGCCGCAGCGAAAGCTTTCGGCGTTTCCGAGGCGCGTTTCGACGCAGTAACGTCCCCGGCGCGCGCGCGCGCGGAGCAGGCGCTCGCCCACTATCGCGACGCGCTCGCCGGCAAGCGGGTCTTCCTCTTCCCGGACTCGCAGCTCGAGCCAGCGCTTGCGCGCTTTCTCGCGCGCGAAATGGCGATGCGGATCGTCGAGATCGGCACGCCCTATCTGAATCGCCGGCACATGGCGGCCGAGCTCGATCTGCTGCCGAAGGACGCGCCGATCGTCGAAGGCCAGCACGTTGAAAAGCAGCTCGATCGCTGTCGCGCCGCGCGTCCCGATCTTGTCGTCTGCGGGCTTGGTCTCGCCAATCCTCTGGAGGCGGAAGGCTTTGCGACGAAATGGTCGATCGAACTGCTGTTCTCGCCCACTCAGGGTTACGAACAGGCCGGCGATCTCGCCGAACTCTTCGCGCGGCCGCTCAACCGCCGCGCCCGGCTCGAGGTCTAGGCCATGCAGCTGACGCTCTGGACCTACGAAGGACCGCCGCATGTCGGCGCTATGCGGGTCGCGGCGGCCATGCGCGGCTTGCATTACGTGCTGCATGCGCCGCAGGGCGACACCTATGCCGATCTTCTTTTCACGATGATCGAACGTCGCGATACGCGCCCTCCGGTGACCTATACGACGTTTCAGGCGCGCGATCTCGGCGCCGACACGGCGGAACTGTTCAAGAGCGCGGCGCGCGAGGCCTATGAGCGCTTCTCCCCCCAGGCGATGATCGTCGGGGCGTCCTGCACGGCGGAGCTGCTGCAGGACGATCCCGGCGGTCTCGCCAAGGCGCTCGATCTGCCATGTCCCGTCATTGCGCTCGAACTGCCCGCCTATCAGAAAAAGGAGAACTGGGGCGCATCAGAAACCTTCTATCGTCTCGTGCGCGGCCTGGCCGGCGCGCGCCGCGACAGGCCATTACGCGATCGCAAGAGCTGCAACATTCTTGGGCCCGCGGCGCTGGGCTTTCGTTGTCGCGATGACGTGCGCGAAATCGAAAAACTGCTCGCTGCGCTCGGCGTTGACGTCAATGTCATCGCGCCGCTTGGCGCGAGTCCGAAGGATCTGACGCGCCTTGGCGACGCCGACTTCAATGTGCTGCTCTATCCGGAGATCGGGCTCGCCGCCGCGCAATGGCTGGAGCGTGCGCATGGTCAGCCCTTCACCCGCAGCATTCCGATCGGCGTCGGCGCGACGCGTGACTTCATCGCGGAAGTCGCGCGGCTTGCCGAAGTCGATCCAGCGACGGCGTTGGAGCCGAATGACTCGCGCCTGCCTTGGTATTCGCGCTCGGTCGACTCGACCTATCTTACCGGCAAGCGCGTCTTCATCTTCGGCGACGCGACGCACGCCGTTGCCGCCGCGCGCATTGCGCAGGATGAACTCGGCTTCGAGGTCGTAGGCCTTGGAACCTATGCGCGCGAATTTGCGCGGGACGTTCGCGAGGCGGCCGCGCGCTACGGCGTCGAGGCGCTCGTCACCGACGACTATCTCGACGTCGAAGCGAAGGTCGCCGAACTGCAGCCCGAACTCGTGCTTGGGACGCAGATGGAGCGTCATATCGCCAAGCGGCTCGGCCTTCCCTGCGCGGTGATCTCGGCGCCCGTGCATGTGCAGGACTTCCCCGCCCGCTATTCGCCGCTCATGGGGTTCGAAGGCGCGAACGTGATCTTCGATTCCTGGGTCCATCCGCTGATGATGGGGCTTGAGGAGCATCTTCTGACGATGTTCCGGGACGACGCCGAATTCCATGACGCCGCCGCGCCCTCGCATCTCGGAGAGAAGCAGACACGCGGGCAGTCGTCTGTGGCGCCGATCGTCAGCGACATCGTCGTCGCCTGGGCTGACGACGCCGAGAAGGAGCTCAAGAAAATCCCGTTCTTCGTGCGCGGCAAAGCGCGCCGAAACACCGAGAAATTCGCCGCCGAGCGCGGCCTTGCGACCATCACCGTCGAGACGCTCTATGATGCAAAAGCGCATTTCGCACGCTGAGGCGACGCCCGTGAAAGTCGTCATCGTGACGATGGACACGCATGTGGCCGCCGCGACCGACCGGGCCCGCCGTGCGCTTTCACGCGAGATCCCCGGTCTTACGCTCAGCGTCCACGCGGCGTCCGAATTCGCCGCCAGCCCCAAGGCGCTTGACGCCTGTCTCACGGAGATCGCTGAGGCGGATATTATCGTCAACGCCATGCTCTTCCTCGAAGAGCATTTCACGCCTCTGCTTGCAGCCCTTGCGGCGCGCCGCGATCATTGCGACGCCATGATCAGCATCATGTCGGCGGGCGAGGTCGCGAAGCTGACCCGCATGGGACGCTTCGACATGAGCGCGCCGACCTCCGGCTTCATGTCGCTTCTGAAACGCTTGCGCGGAAAGAAGGGTAAGTCGGAAGCCGCGGGCGCGAAGCAAATGAAGATGCTCCGCCGTCTGCCCAAGATCCTGCGTTTCATACCAGGAACGGCGCAGGATGTGCGCGCCTATTTCCTCACGTTGCAATATTGGCTCGCGGGTTCAGATGAGAACATCGCCAATATGGTCCGCTTGCTCATCGATCGTTACGCTGACGGCCCGCGGCGCATGTTGCGCGGCGCGCTGAATCCCCATGCGCCGATCGAATATCCGGAAGTCGGCCTCTACCACCCGCTCTTGCCGGGCAGGGTGAGCGAAAGGCTTGATCAATTGCCCGAGCCCGCCGGCGGCGCCAAGGCGACGATCGGCCTCTTGGTGTTGCGCTCCTATGTGCTCGCGGACAATGCGCGCCACTATGACGGCGTCATCGCGGCGATGGAGGCGCGTGGACTCAAAGTCATTCCGGCGTACGCCACCGGACTCGACGCGCGTCCGGCGATCGAAAACTTCTTCTTGCGCGACGACCGGCCGATCATC
>JALHNR010000200.1 GCA_022843525.1 Methylocystis sp.
TTCATAAGGCGATGTCTCGCCATGGCTCAGCCAATCCCAAATCTCTGGCAGGTCTGGGACCCCGAAGGACCTTGTCGTCAGAAATTTGAGGGGTGGTAAGGCTATGCGCGGTTTCTACTTGACAAGTCGAGCAGCGAGGTCGATATCGCCGCAAGTCGGTGGGGCGCGGCCTCATCGGCGACTTCGTCAACCACCGAAAGCAAACATGGGCAGTATTAGCTTCGGCGCCGCGCCCGCAGCCTCGTCTGCGCAAGCGACGTCATTCGACATAGAAACCATCCGCGGTCTCGGAGACCGCGTGAGGGGCGTCGCGCGAGCCTAAAACTCCTGCCAGTCGCCGCTCATGCTCCGGGCCGTGGATTTCAACGGCCTGAGGAGATGAGCGATGAAAATGCTCACTAATATCCAAGTCGCGCGCCCCGTCGCTCGGGACGCCATCCTCGCTCGCGCTGGCGCCAGGACCAGCCCCATTCCCCGTTTGGCCCGCCGACCGCTCATCTGCGTCTGGACGGCCGATCCTGAAACGCGCCGCCTCGTGTGCTCCTGGGAGCGGCCAACAGACGGCGATCGGCAACATTCGCCGGACGCGGGCGAACAGCTCCCCGCGCTTCGCATTGCGGCCTAACCTACTGACCCAAAGCCATTGATTGATCGGCTTGGGTCGCTCCGCGAGCGCTCCTGGCTGTCATGACACCGATACACACCGGTTGTGTAGGTGGTATTTTGGACGCGCCTGAGCGCAGCGAAGCGTATGAGGCATTTACGAGGACAAGCGTGAAGATGGGCACTCTGGGCTGCTCGACTGCGGCGACAATTCTGGGGGCCGCGCTCCACGCCGCGGGTGCGGCGGCGGCCGACCGCCCGGCGGCCGGCGGGAGACAGCTGGCCTACGATTGGCGCGGTTTCTACGTCGGCGCGAACATTGGCGCAGGTTTTCCTTTGCATGGCGGAGAGCGGCTGCAGGCGGGAAGCGGCTTCGGATCGCCCGGCTTCGATCTATCCCCGCCAAGCGTTACGCGCCCTGGCGTCACGGTGGGCGCGCAGGCCGGCTATAATTGGCAAAGAGGGCCGTGGGTCTGGGGGTTCGAGACGGACTTGAGCCTTCTCGACGGCAGGCGCGGGCCGACGGGCGCCTATCTGGCGTCGCCTGCCTATCCGGCGCCGCCGGTGTTCACGCTTGTATCGAATTCAAGCGCCAATTTCTTCGCGAGCATTCGCGGGCGCGTCGGCTACGCATGGGACCGCTCGCTTTTTTATTTGACCGGCGGAGTCGCGGCGGGCGGCGAGAGAGGTCCCGCGACTCTGACGCTCGGCGCCGGCGGGCCGGATGCGCTCTTCTCCGCGCCCTGGTCGCAATCCTCGCGGATGAAATATGCGGTCGGCGTCGGCTTCGAATACGCCTTCGCCGACGATTGGTCGGCGCGCGCCGAATATCTTTTCCTCAGTCAGTCGCTGAACACTCAGGTTTTCGACAATGGCGCCGACTTTATGTATGCGTCGCGCATACGCAATGAGAACCATCTCCTGCGGTTTGGGCTGAACTATCATTTCGGCGCGGAGAATCGAATTCCGGGTTCGATCGAATACGGCAAACCGCAGAACGGCCATAATGGCGGCAACGGGCGCGCCGAGGCGCAGAACGGCGAGGCGCCGGAGCGATATAGCGTCCACGCGCAGACGACTCATGTCGCTCAAGGCTACCCGCGCTTTTGGGCGCTGTATGATGGGCCCAACAGCTTCCCGTCAGGCGGTAAGGCGAATGTCGGCTCGACCACCAATTTCTTCCTTGGACTGCGCCTGTGGGAGGGCGGCGGCGTCTATCTCAACCCCGAGATCGATCAAGGCTATGGCCTGGCGAATTCGGTGGGCGCTGCCGCCTATGTAAATAGCGCCGTCGCCAAGGTCGGGCGCGCGGCGCCTTATATGCGGTTTCAGCGCTATTTCCTGCGTCAGATCATCGGACTAAATGGCGGCGACGAACGGCAGAGCGACCCGGACGAAGGCTCGCGCAGCGAGGTGCTCGAATCGACACAAAACCAGATTTCCGGAAAGGTCGACAAGGACCGCATTATCGTCACGCTTGGCAAATTCGCCGTCGGCGACGTCTTCGACGATAACGTCTATGCGCATGATCCGACGACCGGCTTCCTGAACTTCGCGTTCAATACGATGGGCGCCTTCGACTACGCGGCCGACGCCTGGGGATATACCTACGGGCTTGCGGTTGAATGGAAGCAGGACTGGTGGACAGCGCGCGGCGGCGTGTTTCAGCTCCCGACGATCCCGAACGGTTTGGACATCGAGCCGCAAATATTTCGGCAATTCATGGGCGTCGTCGAATTCGAGGCGCGCTATGAGCTTTTTAATCAGCCGGGCGCGATCAAATTCCTCGCTTATGGCGATAATGGCTACATAAGCAAGATCGACGATGTCATACGTTATGCCTATCTCGCCAACGATTTCCCGCCGCGCTTTGACACCGCGCGCGGGCGCGCGGTGAAAACCGGCGGCGGCATCAACATCAAGCAGCAGATTGCGCCGCATCTCGGCTTCTTCTTACGCGCCAGCATGGACGATGGTCGCTATGAAACCGTCGCCTATACGGACGTCGATAGACAGCTCTCGATGGGCGTCGTCGCCGCCGGCGCCTTGTGGGGACGCGACGACGACGAGATTGGCGTCGCCGGCGCCCTGAGCGGCCTGCATGGCGACCGCGTGCGCTATTTCGGACTCGGCGGAACGAGCGTCTATATCGGCGACGGCGCGCTTTCCTACGCCGGCGAGAAGAATATGGAAGCCTATTACAAGATCGGCTTCGGCAAGGACATCGACGCGACCCTCGACTATCAGCTCCTCGTCAATCCGGCGCATAACAGCGCGCGCGGTCCGATCAACGTCTTCGGCCTCAGACTACGCGCGGCGTTTTGAGACAGGTCGCTCAATTGTTCGTCCCATCGACGTGAGCATTTCAGCACGTCGCGAAGACATCGTAGTCGCTCATTCGACGCCTTTGGCGACGAAACTTTCCATTCTGCTCGGACTGTTGCGGACATCTCGGTTGTTTCGTTGCGCGCCTTTTGATTTTTATCGGATTTCGGCGAAAAGGCCCGTAATAACAACTTCTTTGGAGATGTGAGGATTCTCATGGCCACTCAAATTTCGTCGATCTCGGTCAGCAGGCTTTCGCGCGCGCCGCTCTATTGGGATGTGATCGCCGTCGTCCTGGTTTTAGGCGTACTCGTTTTCTTCGCGCAGGCGAGCAGCGGCCTCATGGTCCCGCTGACGGAATTAGAAGAACATCCCATTTCCCTCGATCCTGCAAATCTTCCCGGATTTGCGGTGCGGACAACCCTGCGCATGCTGGCGGCTATGGTCTTGTCGCTCCTATTCACCTTCACTTATGCGACGTGGGCCGCAAAAAGTCGGCGCGCCGAAGTCATCCTGATCCCGCTGCTCGACATCCTGCAATCGGTGCCGATCCTCGGCTTCATCTCGGTCACCGTGGTCTACTTCATGTCGCTCGCGCCGGGCCTGGTGCTCGGCGCCGAATTCGCCGCAGTGTTCGCGATCTTTACGAGCCAGGCGTGGAACATGGCGTTCAGTTTCTACCAGTCGCTGCGCACCGTGCCTGAAGAGCTCGTAGAGGCTTCCCAAAATTTCCGTTTCGGCGCCTGGATGCGCTTCTGGCGTCTGGAAGTCCCCTTCGCGATGCCGGCGCTCGTCTGGAACATGATGATGTCGATGTCGGGCGGCTGGTTCTTCGTTGTCGCCTCGGAAGCGATTAGCGTCGGCGATACGACCGTCACGCTGCCGGGAATCGGCTCCTATATCGCGGCGGCCATCGCGCAGCGCGATCTCGCGGCCGTCGGTTGGGCGATCGGCGCCATGTTGGTCGTGATCCTGATTTATGATCAGCTTTTGTTTCGCCCGCTTGTCGCCTGGGCGGATCGCTTCCGCTTCGAACAGGAAATAGGCGTCGAGCCGCCACGTTCCTGGGTGTTAACGGCGCTTCGCCGATCGCGCCTTGCGCCTTGGGCAATGACGCCGCTGGCCGCCGCCTGGCGATGGTCATATCGAGCGTTTAGGGGGAGGCGTAGCTCCCGCAAAGCGTGGAAGCGCGATGAGGGCGGGGCCGACTGGAAAGATTGGATCTGGTACGGGGCGACGGCGGTCGCCGCTCTGATCGCCGCGCGGGAGGTTGTGCTCTTCACGCTGCAAGGCGTCACCCTCGCCGAGGCGGGAACAACCGTGCTGCTTGGATTCGCCACCATGTCGCGCGTCTTCGTGCTTATCGCGATAGCGAGCGTCATATGGGTTCCGATTGGCGTATGGATCGGCCTGCGCCCGAGTGTGGCGCGCATCGCCCAGCCCATCGCCCAGTTCATGGCTGCATTCCCGGCTAATTTGCTGTTTCCCCTCGCAGTCTCGGGAATAGTCGCCTTTGGACTCGATCCGAACATCTGGTTGAGTCCCCTCATGATCCTCGGCACGCAGTGGTACATACTGTTCAACGTCGTCGCGGGCGCGTCGGCCATTCCGAGCGAACTGCGCTACGTCGGCGCCAATCTCCACCTTCACGGTTGGCTATGGTGGCGACGGATTGGCTTGCCCGCAATCTTTCCTTTCTACGTGACCGGCGCGATTACGGCCTCAGGCGGTTCCTGGAACGCCAGCATCGTCGCGGAGGTCGCGAGCTGGGGCCAAGATAAACTGCAGGCGTACGGCCTTGGCGCATACATCGCCGAAGCGACGGAAGCAGGCGACTTTCATCGCATCGTGCTCGGCATCGCCGTCATGAGCGCGTTCGTCATCGTAATCAACCGCGCCTTTTGGCGCCCGCTATACTACTATGCGGAACGCAAGTTCCGCCTGGGCTGAAGGACGAAACATCATGAATGCGCCTGATCTATTGGACGTTCGCGGCGTTCGGAAAGCTTTTCCCAAGCCCGACGGCGACGAATTGCTTGTCTTGGACGACATCAACCTGTCCCTGCGCGAAGGCGAAATCGTCGGGCTGCTCGGTCGGTCGGGTTCGGGAAAATCGACGCTGCTGCGGCTTATTGCGGGCCTTTCGCGTCCGGCCGGCGGATCAATCAGCTATCTCGGGCGTCTCGTCGCGGGTCCGCCGCCAGGCGTAGCTATGGTGTTTCAGGGCTTCGCGCTCTTTCCGTGGCTCACGGTTCTCGAAAATGTCGAGATTGGGCTCGAAGCACTCGGGCTTGCGCGTGACGAAATCCGCCGCCGATCGCTCGCGGCAATCGATCTGATAGGCCTCGACGGCTTCGAATCGGCCTATCCACGGGAACTTTCGGGTGGAATGCGCCAGCGCGTCGGATTTGCGCGAGCGCTCGTTGTCCATCCCAACATCCTTCTGATGGACGAGCCGTTCTCCGCTCTCGACGTGCTGACGGCGGAGACATTGCGCACAGATTTCCTCGACCTTTGGTCGGAAGGCCAGCTACCGATCAAAGGGGTCATCCTGGTCACTCACAATATTGAGGAAGCAGTCCTCATGTGCGATCGGGTTATCGTGTTCGCGACAAATCCGGGACGGATCGTGAGCGAGATCAAGGTCGAGCTAACCCACCCGCGCGACCGTCTCGATCACAGTTTTCGCGAGGTCGTTGAACGCATCTATGTCGGTTTGACGGCCCGGCCGATGGCGGAGCGAACGACTGCGCGCGCCGAACGCTTTCCTGGCGTCGGCATCGGCACGATTCTTCCGCGCGTTTCGACGAACTCTTTGTCGGGCCTGCTCGAAGCGATCGCTGGAGCGCCATATGAAGGCGAGGCCGATCTGCCCGTGATCGCAGCGGCGCTGCAGATGGCGGTGGATGACCTATTCCCCGTCGCAGAGACGCTGCAAATGCTACGCTTCGCGGAAATTGAAGGCGGCGATATCAAGCTGACCAAAGAAGGAAGGGACTTCGCCGTCGCCGGATTGGACGAACGTAAGCGTCTCTTTGCTCAACGCCTGCTGACGCACATTGATTTGGCGGCCCACATTCGGCACATCCTCGACGAACGCCCGAGCCATAAGGCGCCGCGGAGCCGCTTCTCCGACGAAATCGAAGATTACATGTCTCCCGAGGCGGCCGAACAGACATTGCGCGCCGTGATCGACTGGGGCCGATACGCCGAAGCATTTGCATATGACGATCAGACGCGAATTTTCAGCCTTGAGAACCCTTAAATTTGTCAAACATCTAAACAGGAATCCGCAAGCGAGACCCTCGCGCTCCTTACGCGACGCGGAATCGATCGCGAATCTTGTGTGAACGTTGGCTTCCGACCGGGGGGCAATCATCCGAGACGGTCGCTGCGAAGAGCATCGTGATCTTTCATGCACTATAGCGTAGGCATAGTTCTCATCTTCGTCCGGCGCGCCCCGCCGTCAGGGAATGAGCCCTCGCCTCAAGGCTGCCGCCACGGCGTGCGCCACATTCTCGGCGTGGAGTTTGTTGCGCGCGTTGTCGAGATGATAGGCGATCGTGCGAGTCTTGATGTCGAGGATCTGGCCGATCTGATCCATGGCGCGCCCACGCGAGGTCCAGGCGAGACACTCCGCTTCGCGCTGGCTCAGGGGGGACGATCGCCTGGAAACGGCTGATGGTTTCAACGTGGCCTCGGCATGGGAATGGAAATACATGGCCATGAGCTGCAAGATTTCCTGCGCTTCCGCGACCTTCTCGATAACATCCGGACCGCCCTTATCAGCAGCGAAGGTGAAAAGTGCAAAGCGGTCGAAACGGGCCCGGATCGGAATGGTGACGCCTTTTTCTATGCCGAACTCAGCTGCTTCGCCGAAAAAGCGTTTGCAAGGGTTTCCCCGACCCTTCGATGCCCGGGCTCCGTTCCAGTGGGGCGCGCCTTTGTCGGACACGAACGAGCGTCCCGATACCGGCGAAACATTACGCGACACCAGCCCATTCTCGCATGTGTGGGGGGAAGCTGTAGTCGGCGAGGCGATCATTGAGCGTTTCCTTCACGGCGATGTCTCGCTCGACGATTCGCCGACTGCGCTCATGCGCGCGCTGCTCGTGCATACTTGGCGGCCATGCGGCGCGAATGGTCGTGAGCCTGCGGTCGGATGGGCGCTGGGCACGATCTTTCCCGAATTCGACAATCTTGCGCGGCCAATCAAGCGCAGGATCAATCATGCGGCTATTGCAGCTCTTCCGATCTCGTTCCGGCCGCCGCTTTTGGCGGGCGTGGCGAAAACGATCACGGATCCCGCCATCCTCAATGTTGTTTGGGAGGAGACAACGCTCCGCGGCCGAAGAACGTTCGAACGCCTATGCGAAACAGCCGGCTTGAAGCTCAAGCAGCGAGGCAAAGCCATTAAACGTGAGAATATCCGCCTTCAATGTTCTCACGTTTAATGGCTTTTCCGGTATGAAGTTCAATATTCTCAAGCCAAGATGGCTCCTGACACCTTGAAATCGGGGTTGATCGCCGAGAGATGTTGGTGAACACGAATGTCGTTCCGCTCGAGTCGGAGCGCCGCACGACGGTGATCGGCAGATTGGGCAGTTTGCTGTTGCGATTGGCCGCGACGATTCTTGGGTCATCCCACTTGGTGATCTTGCCAGCGAAAATATCCGGATAGACGTCGCGAGGCAGCTTGAGGCCTTTCGCGCCTGGAAGGTTGTAGGCGAGAACGATTTCGCCAGCGGTCATCGGAAGCAGGACCACGCCGTCGGGCACTTTGCTCATCTGCTCGGGCGTCATCGCCGCGTCACTGGCGGCGAAGTCGACCGTCTTGTTGATGAGATCCTGGATCCCCGCGCCGCTTCCCTTGGCTTGATAGTCCACCGTCACCGACTGAAATCCTTGAACCAGGCGGAGTAGAGAGAAAAGGGAAAGCTTGCTCCAGAACCGACCAGGCGCATATCCCCCGCCCGAGCGAAGTCAAGTTGCCCAGCAAGGCAACACGCAACAGCCGTAAGGAACAGTCTCCGCTATTCTTCATCGCTTTCGCCTACTTGAGTTTGATGATTTCGCTTG
>JALHNR010000201.1 GCA_022843525.1 Methylocystis sp.
CGCGGAACGCGACGCGCCCGCCAATCGCCGGCCAGCCGCGGCGGAACGCGACGCGCCCGTGAGCATGGGCCGGACGCGCGGCGGCCGCGCCAAGGCGGAGGGAGAAAGTCTCCGGCCTCCGGCCTATGGGGCGCCGGCGGGGGCGCCGGTCGCAGACCGTCGTGAGCGCCGCCCGCGCCATCATGAAGACGATGGCCCCCCCGTCATCGGTCTGGGCGACCACGTGCCGTCTTTCCTGCTGCGCCCGGTGGCGCTGAGGCCGGCGAAGGTCGGCGAAGAATAGGTTTTTCGGCAAGGCTCGCCTGGTCAAAGGCTTGCCCGATCAGGCAAGCCGGCGCCGCAGCGGCCTCATCCTTCGAACGGCGCCATAGCGGCGCGAATTTTCTCCGCCTGCTCGGCGAGCTTTGCATCCTCGGCCATGGTCCCCGGAGGGCGCAAGGCGACGCCGTCCCAACGCGGCAGCAGGTGGAAGTGCAGGTGATAGATCACCTGTCCGCCGGCGCTTTCGTTAAATTGATGCAGCGTCAGGCCGTCCGCGGCGAACGCTTTTTCGATCGCCTTGGCGACATGCTGCACGCGCTTCATTAATTGACCGAGCGTTTCCGACGAGACGTCGAGGAGGCCGCGCGCGCCCTCTTTCGGAATCACCAGAACATGGCCCTCGGCGCGCGGCATGATGTCCATGAACGCGAGCGAGATGTCGTCCTCATAGACCTTATGCGCAGGGATTTCCCCGCGCAGGATCTTGCCGAAAATATTGTTGGGATCATAGGCGACGGCCATGGGCTGTTCCCTTCGAGCGCTTGCTCCTGAAATTCATTTTGGCCGTTCCGACGGGCGCTTGCGTCTTAAGGGACGTCGCTCATGGCGCGAACGAAGCGTCGCTTGGGGCGACAGTCCGTTCCCGCTGGAAGAAGGCCGGCAAGGAAAGCAATTGCGCTTGAGGCCTGTCAATCCCCAAAGGCGAAGGCGCGGATATTCGTAAGGCGGAAATCGCTCGCAGGATAGACGCCGAGAATCTCCACTTCCTTGGAGAAGAACTGCAATTCTTCGAGCGCCCGCGCCATCGCCGGCTGTTCGGGATGCCCGTCGGCGTCGGCGAGAAAGCGCGTCGCGGCGAATTCGCCGTCGACCATGTAGCTTTCGAGCTTGGTCATGTTGACGCCATTCGTCGCGAAGCCGCCGAGGGCCTTGTAGAGCGCAGCCGGCACGTTGCGCACGCGAAAGATGAAGGTGGTGATCGTCGAACCGGCATTCGGCGCCGCCCATTGCTTGGTCTTCGACAGCACGATGAAGCGCGTCGTGTTATGCGCTTCGTCTTCGATATTCTCCGCCAGCACGTCGAGATCGTAGATGTCGGCGGCGAGTCGCGGCGCGATCGCGGCCTTCGTCGGATCGCCCCATTCGGCGACTTCGCGCGCGGCGCCGGCGGTGTCGCCGGCGGTATGCGCCGCGAGGCCGAGTTCGCGAATAGCGCGGCGGCACTGACCCAGCGCATGGACATGGCTGTAGACGCTCTTGAGCCCCTGTCGAGTCGCGCCCCTGGGCGCCATCAGGTGGAAATGGATCGGCAGGAAGTGCTCGCCGAGGATATGCAGACCGGAATGCGGCAGGAAATGATGAATGTCCGCCACGCGTCCGGCGATGGAATTTTCGATCGGGATCATGCCGAGCGCGGCGCGCCCCTCGGTCACTGACGCGAAGGCGTCCTCAAAGCTTGCGCAAGGAAGCGGCGTCAGTTGCGGAAAGGCCTGACGGCAGACGAGGTCGGAATTCGCGCCGGGCTCTCCCTGATAGGCGATATATTGCGTCACTTTGCGTCCTGTTCGCGCGCCGCGGCGCGCAGCGCGGTCAAATCGCGTTCCGTATCCACCGATGGGGCGGCTTTGTCCAGCAGCGCGGCGTCGATGCGCATGCCGGCCTCGAGCCCGCGCAGCTGCTCAAGCCCTTCGCGCAGTTCAAGCGAGGAGGGCGGAAGCGAAACGAATCGTTCCAGAGCGGCGCGGCGAAAGGCGTAGACGCCAATGTGCTTCAATCGCGGCCCGTCGCCATAGGGGGCGGGCGCTCTCGTAAAGTAAAGCGCGCGAACCCGTCGAGGCGCGAGCGAGGCTCCGACGAGCTTGACGGCGTTGGGATCGCCGACGTCTTCGGCGCGGGCGGGGCAGGCGAGGGTGCCGATGTCGACGGCTGCATCGTCGAGAAGCGCGAGCGCCGTTTCAAGCGCCCCGCCAGGAAGCAAGGGCTGGTCGCCCTGCAGATTAACGATGGCGCCATGCCGGCCTTGTGGGTCGAGCGCCCGCAAGGCTTCGCCGATGCGATCGCTGCCGCAGACGTGAGCGCCGCGCGTGCGCGCCACATGTCCGCCGACCGACTCGATCGCTCGCGCGATCTCGGGAGAGTCGGTCGCGACCACGACAGGTCCGAGCGCCGCGGCGCATGCGCGCTCCCAGACGTGGACGATCATGGGCCGACCGTCGATTTCGGCGAGCGCCTTGCCGGGCAGACGCGTCGAGCGCAGACGCGCCGGAATAATGACGATCGGCGCGAGCGCCGGCACGGCGCTAATAGGCGTTGCTATCCTCGGCCATCCAGCCCTTTTCGCTCTTCACGAAATGCAGCGTGCCTTCGCTCGTGTGCACTTCGGCCTTGGTGAATGTCCGGTCGTTGTCGAGGCCGAGAAAAGCGCATGTTCCGCGCTCGCGCTCATCGGCGCATTTGGCTTCGAAACCCTCTGGAAACAGAATTTCAGCCTCATACATCAATTCGTAAGCGTCGACGTTCTCGCGCTTCACTTCGCGGCCCTGCACCTTCTTGAAGGACACGAGCTTGGCGTCCACGCCATTCTTCTCCAGAAGATTGCGCAACACCTTCGCGCCCGTGGCGTCGCCGGGCATATGATCGCCGCAAGCGGAAAGCGTCAGGGCGATCGAGACGCCGGCCACGACGCCGAGAACAAAGCGGAATCCAGAAGCCATCTACTCCTCCGGCGCCGCGTTCATCGCAGCGCGATGTTATTTGTTTCGATATCGCACAAACGCTTCACAACTCAGCGTCTGTGAAAATTCATATCAGATAGTTGCATTTTTGTGCAGCCGGAGTAACGTGACTGCGCCAAATGAGTTGCGCGTCTGGCGGCGTCGAAGGGCCTGTAAGAAGACCCATGGCGTGCGTAAGCGTTTGATGCGTATTCGGCACAACTTTGAATACCCTGCGGAGTGCTCAGGTCCGCCGCATCTCCTGGGTCCGTGGGGTTGGCCGACTGGCGGTGGTTGGAGTGGCCTCCTTGAAGCCATCGTCAGTCGGCCGCCTTCCCCAAAGCGGTTTCTTCTCCAGCAAAATACCGAATCCAGCCAAAAAGTAGCGAAGCGTCCCTGCGGCGACGCTCCTTCTGGCTAGACCAGCGGTTGTGACGAACGCCTCGACAGAGCGCGCGCTTTATCTACGCGCGCTTACTTGATCTTGGTTTCCTTGAATTCCACGTGCTTGCGCACGACGGGATCGTATTTCTTGAAAACGAGCTTTTCCGTCTTGGTGCGCGCGTTCTTTTTCGTCACGTAGAAATAGCCCGTATCCGCCGTGGACAGGAGCTTGATCTTGATCATGGCGGACTTGGCCATCGCTCATCCCAGTCTATCAGAGAAATGAAATCGTCCCGGTCGCTGAGCGCGCCGGGAGCGAATTGGCCGGCAACATACGTGCGGCGCGAACGATGTCAAGAAGGCGCGCCGGGCGAGCCTGAGTCCAGAGCGATTCGTGCCTGGTCAAGAGGATACGGCAAAGAACAGCCATAATTTTGTTGGTTAATCCACAAGAGAAGCAGCGCAGGGCCGGAGCGACTCCGGCGAATTGCGCGGCAATGCTCGGGCGGGAGGAAATATCTCGTAAGTAGCTGGTGCTCGCGCGCGCCGTCGAGCGCAGAGCCTGCATGTATCGACGTGAAGAAGTGCTTCCTTCGCCTTCACGCGAACGCGCTTGGAGTGAGTAGTATGAGCGTAACACTCGAAAAGCGGCGCAAAGTCGCGGAGTTGGAGAATTTTGAACGGCGGATACTCCAAGAGAAGCGGCGCCTCTTGAGAGAGCTCGAAAGCTTGGAGAAGCCCTTCCGCAACACGCGCGCGATGGGCTGGATCAAGGATTTTTCGAGCGACGTCGCTGGCGCGTGGCGCGCGGCCCAGGACGCCGCGTCATTCGGAGCGCCGATCGGGTTTTATGTCGTCGCGGGGGCGATCCTGCTCGGAGGCGTCGTCGTCGCGACTCTCGCGATGAGAGGCGCGCCGGCGCCCCATGCCGACGGCGCGACGCTGCGTCAGGTTGAAACGCCGACGACGCCTGTGCGGATCGAGTCGCCGCCGCCGGCGCCCTTGACTGAGGCCGCGCAAGCCGCCGACCTCGCGCCATCCTCGGCGCCTACAGTTAGCGCCCCGCCGGACACAATTGCGTCTCCGACGCCGTCGACGCCCGGCTCTAAGGAGCTAAAGCAGCGGCTTCTCGAGGCTCAGGCCGCGATGGAGCCCTTGCCTGAGCCGCTGCCGCCGCCCCAAAAAACCGACGTTCCTTCCGCCGCGCCAGCGCTCGGCGCGGCCACGGTTCCGCCGCTCGATGCGGCGCTGCCGAAAACCGCTTTCGACGACGCGCCGCCCGTCGATACGGCCGCGACGGCGGAGCCGGACGACGAGGCGCCAGCGGCGCGGACCGCGGCGCGCGAAAGCAGGCGCGAGGAGGAGCCCGCGAACGAGGGTCGCCGCGCAAAATGCTTCGTCAAGGTCGATGGACGGGTTCTTTTCGAGCGCAGCTGCATGATGCGCCAGCCCAGGCGCTCGACGCTGACGCTCAACGCCGGCGACGACGCCGTTGTTCTGACGCAAGATCATGGACGGACGTGGACAGCGAGCCTCGGCGGCCGCAGCCTCGGCAAGGTCTATCGGACAGGTGAGTGCTGGGGCCGGCGCCGCCAGATCTTCATCTGCGCGAGGGGCGCGTAAACGGGCCGGCCGCGTGCCCGCCCCAACATAGCAGCCCCGCCGCGCGTTGGCGGCGGGGCTTTTGGGTTATCTCGAAGGCTGCGATGGTCGACCGCATACGCTTGTATGTGACTCACGATTTTCGCCGCGACGTCATCCAGCGATTTCTCCACCGAGGATTTCTACGACTTCGCGAGTCTCCGGATCGACGAGAACCAGCTGTCGGCTCACGACGAAGTAGCTGTATTGCTCTGCGCCCGGAACGCCCCGGACAGACAAGGGGGTAAGAGTCACTGCCTGTGGAACGCGTTCCCCGATCCTTACTGTGCAGGTCTCGCGTTCGTCGCCGACGACGTTACGCATGACGGTCTGGTAAACCGTGCGCTGTTGCTCGCGGTTCAGGCTCAATCGTTGTCCGTTCCGATCGATCGACCCGCGAGGACCACGATCCGGGAACCTGACGCTTTCCTCCTCCGCGATTACGTCGCCGCCGCCTTCGTCGAAGGTCGCCACCACTTGGCGACTCTCCGGAGCGACGATGACGATTTCATCGTCCACGATAACGTAATCGTAACCGTCATATTGTGGAAAAATGCTCACGATGGCCGTGGGGAGGGGGTATAGCCGGACATGGTACGGCAAGCGCGCGCCAATGCCGACGAAGAAATCCGACCGTGAGAAAGTCCGCACGTTCCGTCGTTGTAGGATGTTCCGGACTACCCTCGCCTGCCTTTGATTGAGCGTCACGCTGCCGGTCTGGACCGAGGGCGCGCCCCGACCCCGCGTCTGCGCAGCTGTGTCGGAGTCGGTCCTCGGCGTCGCATAAGGTTGGCGCGTATCGCCCAGATCGCGCGCGGAAGGCGCAAGCATGTCCTGTCGCTCCGCCCTCGAGCGGCCCGTCTGGTCGGCGCCCGGACGCGTTTCAGCCGATGGAGTCTGACGAGGAGTCACCGCTTCGCCCCGCATCGCCGGCTTCGTATCTTCAGTTTGGTCCCGGTCAGCCTGGCCGACGGCGCCGCGACGCGTGGCCGCTTCATCGCGGGCGGAAGGCGGCAAGGCCTTGCTCTTACGTTCAGCGCTGTCTCGGCGCAATTCGTTGGATTGCTGACGCGTCCGCTCAGTTCGGCTCGCGGCCTTGCCATCGGGTGAGGCCTCGCGCTGAGCCTCGGTCTTCGGCGCTTTTCGCCGAGCGGAAGTCGCAGTGTCGGCTCCCTTTTTGGAGCTTTTTCCTTTCGTCGCGCGCACATCCGGTCCGCCTGCTGGCGCATCGATGCTTGGCGTTTGGCGCCGAGCAATTTGCCACAGCGACGGCTTTGCGCCGGGTTCTCCAGATTCCCCGCTCGACGGCGCCTGAATCTGCGCCGAGGCGCCTGCGGCAATGAGCGCCAGCGCGCCGATCGTCGATGACGCGAAGACTGTTAAGCGCATAAGGGCCTCCGTTCGTGGATCTGATCTCCACTGTTCGCTCCTGGGGTTGAGCACCTTCAACTCGCAAGAGCGGCGGATTGTTCATGAATGCCCTGTTGGATCGTCGCGTCGAACTCTCGTGTTCCTGTAATCTCAAGACGCGCCTAAGCCGCAAGGAGCATATCTTGCTAAGGAGCATATCTTGCTAAAGCGTTCGCCGTTGCTGGCTGGCGCGTTGCGGTTCCTACCAGCCGCGCCTCGATACCGCTTCCGAATGCTCGCGAGCGCTGACGCCCGCGCTTGTCACTATGGGAAATGTCGGCCATCGCGAGCCTCGCGGGTTGGCGCAAGCACTCTCGCCATTGCGTTCGCCAACTGCTGCCGTGGAGTCTTGTGGTGCTGTTCTTCGCAAACCCGCCATTGCGCGCACTGCGGTCGTTCACGCCCGCATGCGCAAGTCGCGACCAGCCGGCGCTTGACCAGCGCGAGCACACTCCGAGCCGCCTGCTCTTCTCGCCGACGCTTCTGCATACGGGCCGCTATGGCGAGGGCACGCGATTTCACACGAGCGCAGGAACGGCAGCATAGGGCGCGGCGCGCTCCGCGTAACTTCGGATACAATAGCCCTGCCGCACGTTAACGGCGGGGCTTTTGCGTTTTCTCGAAGGCGTAAATCCAACTTTTTCGATGGAGGCCAAGTTGAATTTCAAACATCTTATCGCGACCGCTTTCGCGCTCGCCGGGATATTGTTTTCAGGCGTCGCTCTGGCGGAGAAGGCGGAGGAGCGGGTCGTGAAAGAGGCGATCGCGCTCTTTCGCGCCTAGGGGGTCATGCGCCCCAAAGTGGCTCGCGATTCAGTGCCGCGCTGCTTCTATGCGGCGACCTGGAGGTGGACGAGTATTCCTGAGAATTACTCGCGCAAATATTTCGGGATCAAGGCGCTGGCGGGACTGGCCGCTGAAAGTCCTTCGGGTTTCCATGAAGTCAGGAAAATATTCGATCCGGAAGGTAAGCAGCCGGAAGCTTTCTGCACAGAGGATCAGGACAAAAAAGAATATCACGTGCTATTTGAGGCATTCGAGAATGAAACGAAATTGCTCGATAAGCGTGAGACCAAAGCTTCTCCACTGTCTGAATACTTTAGGCGTGTAGAATATACTTTTCCGGTGTTTGACACCAGATTTCGCAAGGCTGCGTTCGTCAAATTCGTTAAAGAACGGCAATTCAGACGATCGCGAGACGGTAAGGTGACGCCCTTACCCCCGAATCTTTCATCGAGGCGGTAATTTTCGAAAAGCGCAACGGCGTTTGGCGAGAAGTCGAGAGTGTTGTGACTGGTCAATCGTAGGGCTAGATCATCAACAACATCCGTTCGAACGGCTCGGCTGTCATTCCCGACGCGCGCAAAGCGCGCGAGCGGGAATCCAGAACAAGACCAGCGCTCTTGGATTGGGTCTGGATTCTCGGTCAGGCCTTCGACCTGCCGAGAAAGACATGGTCTGAGCGAACGGATCAGCCAGACCCGTATCAAACTATCGTTTGCGGCGCGCGGGCTTTCGCTCACGTTCCTTTTTCGCCCGCGGCGGCGGCGCGCGGCGTTCGCCGCCGCTCACGACCTC
>JALHNR010000202.1 GCA_022843525.1 Methylocystis sp.
GCGCGAGCCCTGGCGGATGGGGGTCGGCGCGCTCGCGAAACTCGGGCGTCTCGACGCGGCGGCGCGACTCTACGCGCACGAGCCGCGCGCGCTGGAGATGGCGCGCCTTATCGCGCAAGGATATGCGCCGCCCGTGACGAGCAGCATGGGTCGCCTCTTCGACGCCGCCGCGGCTCTCCTGGGACTCTCGACGCAGCAGCGTTATGAAGCGCAGGCGGCGATGGAGATGGAAGCGCTGGTCGTCGCGCCGCGCGCGATCGATAACGGCTTTCGCATTAACGGCGATGAACTCGACTTTTTGCCGCTTCTTGGCGCGCTCGCCGACGGGCGGATGAGCCCTCGCGAAGGCGCGGAGTTCTTTCACGGCGCGCTCATCGAGGGCCTCGCGCAACTTGTCGCGAGGGCCGCGACAGAGCAGCGGCTCGATATGATCGCGCTTGGCGGCGGCTGCATGATGAATCGCGTTCTTGCCGAAGGGTTGACGGAACGGCTGAAAAGCCTCGGTTTGCGGGCTCTGCTCGCACGAAAGCTGCCGCCGAACGACGGCGGTCTTTCGCTTGGGCAGGCGGCCGTGGCGCGCGCCTTCGCGCAATCTCGAATTCCCAAGGAACTTGCTCGATGTGTCTAGCGATCCCCGCTCAAGTGATGGAACTGCTCGACGACGGCATGGCCCGCATCGACATGGGTGGCGTATCCAAGGCGATCAGCGTCGCGCTCGTGGATAATGTCGCGGTCGGGGACTTCGTCGTCGTTCACGTTGGCTACGCTCTATCGAAGATCGACGCCGATGAGGCCGAACGCACCCTGGCGCTGTTGCGCGAGGCCGCGGCGATGGAGACGCCGTCATGAAATATGTGGATGAATATCGCGACCCCGAACTTGCGAAGGGCGTCGCGGCGACGATCGCCGCCGAAGTCGATGCGGCGAGAGGCTACCGTTTCATGGAGTTTTGCGGCGGCCATACGCATGCGATTTCGCGCTATGGCGTCGAGGACATGCTCCCGCGGAACGTGGCGATGATCCACGGTCCCGGATGCCCGGTCTGCGTCCTGCCGGTGGGGCGCATTGACGACGCGATCAGGCTCGCGTCCGATCCGCGCGTGACGCTTTGCACGTACGCCGATCTGATGCGCGTGCCGGCGTCTCGCGGCGCGAGTCTGCTGAAAGCGCGCGCGGCGGGCGCCGACATCCGCATGGTCTATTCCACGCTCGACGCTCTGCGCATCGCCGAGGCGGAGCCCGAGCGCGAAGTGGTGTTTCTCGCCATTGGCTTCGAGACCACGACGCCGCCGACGGCGCTCGCGATCAAACAAGCGAAGGCGAAAGCGTTGCGCAATTTCTCCGTCTTCTGCAATCATGTGCTGACGCCCATCGCCATGCGCGCGATATTGGCGGGCCAGAGCGACGGCGCGACGGCGCTCGATGGGATCGTGGGTCCCGCGCATGTCAGCACGGTGATCGGCGCGCGGCCTTACGAATTCGTCGCGAATGAATATGGGAAGCCCGTGGTGATCTCTGGCTTCGAGCCGCTCGACGTGATGCAATCTATCCTGATGCTCGTCCGCCAAATCAACGATGGCCGCTGCGCCGTCGAAAATCAATATGTTCGCGCCGTGACCCGTGACGGCAACGCCAGAGCGCAAAAGGAGATGGACGAAGTCTTCGAATTGCAAGAAAGCTTCGAGTGGCGCGGTCTCGGCATGGTGCCGCATAGCGCGCTCCGCGTTGCCGAGGCTTTCGCCGAGTTCGACGCGGAAAGGCGCTTCGATATTCATACGGTCGCCGCCGCCGACAATCCGGCCTGCGAGTGCGGCGCCATTCTGCGCGGCGCGAAGAAGCCGACGGATTGCAAGCTCTTCGGTTCGCTCTGCACGCCGGAGACGCCGATGGGGTCCTGCATGGTGTCGTCGGAGGGCTCCTGCGCGGCGCATTACGCCTATGGGCGGTTTCGTGACCGCAGCCGAGCGCGGATGGAAAGGGTGGCCTCATGAGCCTTGTCATGAAACCCGTTCGGCGCAAGCTCGATACCAGAAACGGCCGCGTCGATCTTTCACATGGTTCGGGCGGGCGCGCGATGGCGCATCTCATCGCCGATATTTTTCACGACGCCTTCGACAATGACTGGCTGCGTCGCAACGACGATCAGGCGTCGCTCGATGCGCAGGAAGGCCGTCTCGTGATGACGACCGACGGTTATGTGGTCTCGCCGTTGTTTTTTCCGGGCGGCGATATCGGCTCTCTATCCGTCCACGGCACGATCAACGATATCGCCATGGCCGGCGCAACGCCGAAATATCTTTCCGCGAGTTTCATCATCGAGGAAGGCTTTGCGCTCGGAGATTTGAAACGCATCGCCCAGAGCATGGGCGACGCTTCGCGCGCAGCTGGCGTGCCTATCGTCGCCGGAGATACAAAAGTCGTCGAACGCGGCAAGGCGGACGGCGTTTTTATCTCGACCGCGGGCGTCGGCGTCTTGCCGGATGGCCTGTCGCTGTCGAGCGACAAGGCGTACCCTGGAGATGCGGTGCTTATCTCTGGCTCCATGGGCGACCATGGCGTCGCCATCATGTCGCGGCGCGAAAATCTCGAATTCGGCGTCGAGATTCTGTCCGACTCCGCGGCGCTGCACGGGCTCACCGCCGCCATGGTCGGGGCGGCGGGCGACGCCTTGCGGGTGATGCGCGACCCAACGCGCGGCGGCCTTGCCACGGCGCTCAACGAAATCGCGCATCAATCGAACGTGGGCTTCATGATCGACGAGGAGCTGATTCCGGTGAAGCCGCAGGTCGCCGCCGCTTGCGAATTCCTGGGACTGGATCCCCTCTATGTGGCCAATGAGGGAAAGCTGATGGCGATATGCGCGGCTGAGGCCGCAGAGACGCTGCTCGACGCCATGCGTGCACATCCGCTCGGACGCGAAGCGGCGCTGATCGGCCATGTCGTCGAGGACGAGCGCAATTTCGTCGAGATGACGACACGCTTCGGCGGCGGGCGGATCGTCGATTGGCTGTCGGGAGAACAGCTTCCTCGCATATGTTAAACCGCGCAACTTGCGGACCGGATGACGCAATGACTTCTTCTTCGACCGTGCTGGTGATCGACGACGAGCTTCGCTCGCGTGAGGCGCTGCAACGCGTCCTTTCCGACGAATTCGACGTGATCTGCGTCTCAAGAGCGAAGGAGGCGGAAGGCGTCCTCGACGGCGAACTCGTGCAGGTCATTCTCTGCGATCACAGAATGGCCGGCGAATCAGGCGTCGATTTCCTGAAGCGCGCCCGCATCTCCTGGCCAGATCCGATTCGGATCATCATCTCAGGCTATACCGAGTCCGAAGATATCATCGCCGGCGTCAATGAAGCAGGCATCTATCAATATATCACCAAGCCCTGGGAGCCCGAGAAGCTGATCGCCAGCGTGCGCGACGCGGCGCAGCTCTATCGCTATCAGAAGGAGGTCGGCGCAGGTCTCGACAATAAGCCCGCTGCGGAGTTGCTCATAGAGCAGATCGCGACTCGTCGCCGCAAGGAGAAGCGGCTCTTTGAATTCAGCCGCATCATTCATCACCCCGAAAGCCCCGTCGCGCCCATTATGGCGCTCGCGCGCAAGGCGACGGAATATGACATCTCGGTCCTCATCACCGGCGCGTCGGGAACCGGCAAGGAGCTTCTCGCGCGCGCGATCCACTACGGCTCCGATCGCGCCGACAAGCCTTTTGTCGTGCAGAATTGCGGCGCTCTGCCCGACGAACTGCTGGAGAGCGAACTCTTCGGCTGCAAGAAGGGCGCTTACACAGGCGCCTATCAGGATCGCGTCGGTCTGTTCGAACTCGCCAATGGGGGCTCGATCTTCCTTGACGAAATCGGCGAAACCTCCGCCGCCTTTCAGGTGCGATTGCTGCGCGTATTGCAGGAGGGGGAAATCCGCCCGCTCGGCGCGCAACGACAGCGCAAAGTCAATGTGCGCCTGATCGCGGCGACGAACCGCAGTCTTGAAGACGAAGTCGCGGTGGGACGGTTCCGGCGCGACCTCTATTATCGCATCGCCGCTTTCCCGATCCATCTGCCGCCGCTCTGCGAGCGCCCGCGGGACATAGAACTGATCGCGATGCGCATCCTCGCCGACGTCAACCGTAGCTTCAGGCGCGGCGTCAAAGGCTTCGCGGTCGAGACGCTGGCGCGCCTTTCGAGTTACGATTGGCCAGGAAACGTGCGCGAGCTGCATAATGAAATTCAGCGCATGGTGACGCTCTCGGAAAATGACGGACTGCTGCCTGCAAGCCTCTTGTCGCCGCGCATTCTCGCCCCGCGACTGACGAACGGGGCTGCAAGCGCGGCCCGTATGCTCAAGACGCGCGTCGAGGCGCTCGAACGCGAGATGATCGAGGACGCGTTGCGCCGTTTCGACGGCAATATCAGCCGCGCGTCGGAGGAGCTTGGCCTTTCCCGTGTCGGCATGCGCAACAAGATCGAACGCTATGGCGTCGAGCGGGATCTGCGCGATGACGAAGAGTAAAATTCACCGTCCGACCAATATGATCGATCTCCTCTCGGAGAGCGCGGGGCTGCCGGACGACGCGCAGACGGAGAATATGTGGCTCGAAGTCATTCATAAGGTCGACGAGGTTTATTCCGATCTCATTCGTTATGAGTCAGATCTCGAAATCAAGAACGCCGAGCTTGAGGAAGCGCAGCAGTTCATTTCAAGCGTTATCGCTTCGGTTTCCGATATCCTTGTCGTGTGCGACGAGAAGGGCCGCATTCTTCAGGTCAATCCCGCTTTTCAGCGCATCGCCGGCTTGAGCCAGAAGGATTTGCTCGGCGCGAGCCTTGCGGATTTCCTGGTCGAGGAGGACCGTGCGAGCGCGTTGCAGAAGATCGCCGAAGGCGTCGCTGGCAAGGTCACGGAATGCGAGCTGCGTTTTTTCGCCGCGGACGGCGCCTCCGATCTCATGGCGATCAATTGCTCTGCTCGGTTCGATCATACGGGTCGGCGCGTCGGCGCCGTGCTCACGGGACGCCCGATCGGCGAGTTGAAACGCGCTTATGAGGCGCTGCACCGCGCGCATCGTGAATTGCAGCAGGCGCAGCGCAAACTCGTCGAGCAGGAAAAAATGGCGAGCCTGGGTCGGCTCGTCGCGGGCGTCGCGCATGAGCTCAACAATCCCATCAGTTTCATTTATGGCAATATCCATACGCTCGACAAATATCGCGGGGCGCTCGCCGAATATTTCGCGAATTCCAGCGTGAAGGCGGAGAATGACGCGTTACGACGCCGCTACAGGATCGACGCCATTCTTGCCGATCTTCCATCGCTCATCGAAGGGACGATGGACGGCGCCGTTCGCATCAGCGACATTGTCAGGAATTTGCGGCGCCTCTCCTTCAGTCGGCCCGCCGAAACCCAGCGCGTCGATCTTGAACGCATCGCACGCACGGCGGCAAATTGGGCGGCGCGCAGCA
The DNA here is from genome assembly GCA_022843525.1 of Methylocystis sp. Taxonomy (GTDB): domain Bacteria; phylum Pseudomonadota; class Alphaproteobacteria; order Rhizobiales; family Beijerinckiaceae; genus Methylocystis. The sequence goes on from JALHNR010000202.1 coordinate 5,460, forward strand.
AGAAGACGCGCGCAGAAATCATTTTCGATTGTGAAGAGAGCGTGGTTGTCGATGCGCATGAGGGGCAGATTCATCAAGTGCTCGTCAATCTGATCGACAACGCCTTCGATGCGACGAAGGATGTCGCTACGCCGCGCATTCGCGTCGCGATCCGCAAGACGAGCGCGCACGCAGAAATCATCGTGGAGGATAATGGGCGCGGAATGTCAGACGTTGTGCTGGATAAGGTGTTCGAACCTTTTTTCACCACCAAAGTGGTCGGCGAAGGGACGGGGCTTGGCCTTTGGATCAGCTATTCCATCGTCAAGGAACATGGCGGCTCGATCGTCGTCGCCAATCAGCCGAGCGGGGGCGCGATGTTTACGGTGCAGTTTCCGATGAACAGCGCGCAACAGCAGTTGCGGGCGGACGAAGGCGGATGAGCGCGGGCGCCTTCAACATATTATGGCTGCAGGCCGGAAGTTGCGGCGGCTGCACCATGTCCATGCTTGAACATGGCTCGGCCGGATGGTTTCGCGAGTTGGACACGCTCGGCGTCAACCTGCTCTGGCATCCAAGCGTCAGCGAGGAGACCGGAACGGAAGCGCGCGTCGTTCTGGAGCGCGTCGAGGCCGGGGAAACGCCGCTTCACGCGCTTTGCATCGAAGGCGCGATTCTCTGCGGACCCGACGGAACGGGTTTCTTCAATCGTCTCGCCGGCACGGGACGCGCCATGCTCGACTGGGCGCGCGCTCTCGCCGCCAAGGCGGATTATTGCGTCGCGATTGGCTCCTGCGCGACCTTTGGCGGCGTTCCCGCCGCCGATCCCGATCCCACTGACGCTGTTGGTCTGCAATATCGCAAGGCCCTGGTGGGCGGCGCGCTCGGCGCCGATTATCGTTCGCGGCGCGGGCTGCCCGTCATCAATGTCGCGGGCTGCGCGCCGCATCCCGGCTGGATCATGGAGACGCTCGCGGCGCTGGCGCTGGACGTTCTGACGGCGGACGATCTTGACGCGCTCGGACGGCCGAAATTTTATGTCGATCATCTCGCGCATCACGGATGCAGCCGCAACGAATTTTATGAATTCAAGGCGAGCGCGGAGACTTTGTCGCAGCGCGGCTGTCTGATGGAGCATCTGGGCTGCAAGGCGACGCAGGCTGCGGGCGACTGCAATCAGCGCGGCTGGAACGGCTCCGGCTCCTGCACCAAAGGCGGCTTCGCCTGTATCGCCTGCACGTCTCCCGGCTTCGAGGATATTCGCGACTATCACCGCACGCCGAAGATCGGCGGCGTGCCCATAGGGCTGCCGCTCGACATGCCGAAGGCCTGGTTCATGGCGCTCGCGGCCTTGTCGAAATCGGCGACGCCGCAACGCGTGCGCAAGAACGCCACCGCCGATCATGTCGTCGTGCCGCCGCGCGGCGCGAGAAAGCCGAAGGAATGACGCGTCTTCTCGTCGGCCCCTTCAATCGCGTCGAGGGCGATCTCGAAGTGTCGCTCGACATCGAGGATGACGCCGTCGCTTCGGCGCGCGTGACGACGCCGCTCTATCGCGGCTTCGAACAAATCCTGGTTGGCCGCCCGATGGCGGACGCCCTCGCGATAGCGCCGCGAATCTGCGGCATTTGCTCGGTCTCGCAATCCATGGCGGCCGCGGCGGCGCTGCGCGCGCTCTATGGCGTCGCGCCGGCGCGTAATGGGGTCGTCGCGGCCAATCTCGCACATGCGGCCGAGAACATGGCCGATCATCTCACGCATTTTTACATTTTCTTCATGCCGGATTTCGCGCGCGCGCAATATGCCGGCCGGAACTGGCATCAATCCGCGACGCGCCGTTTCAAGGCGATCGAAGGCGCCGTGGCCAACGAGGTTCTGCAGGCGCGCCGACGCCTTCTCGAGATCATGGGGATACTCGCCGGCAAATGGCCGCATAGTCTCGCCTTTCAGCCAGGCGGAACGACCTGCGCCGTCGATCTTGGGCAGAAGGCGCAGCTCGTCGCAATCGCTCGCGACTTTCGCCGTTTTCTTGAGGCGATCGTCTTCGCGGCGCCGCTTGCCGTGCCGCTTGGCCTCAGGACGCCCGAAGAGCTGGAGCGTTATTGCGAAGGGGAAGGGGCCGATGGCGATTTCTCCGCCTTTTGCCGCATCGCGCGCGCGCTCGATCTCGAAAATCTGGGCCGCGCCGCCAATCCTTTGATGAGCTTTGGCGCCTATCGCGACGAAACAGGCGCTTTTCTGAACGCGGGCGTGTTCGATCCTGTTGCGGGCGCGCTGTCGCCGCTTGACGCGCTGGCGATCCGCGAAGACGTGTCGCACGCCTATATGCGGGACGGCCCGGAAGAGCCGTCACGCGCGCGCACCGAGCCCTATGTCGATAAGCCCGACGCCTATTCTTTTGCGAAGGCGCCGCGTCTTCACGGGCGTCCGGCGGAGGTCGGCGCGCTCGCGCGGCTGGCGGTCCATGGCCATCCGCTGGTGCGCGCGCTGCTCGCGCGTTCGCGCGGCTCTAATGTTTTCGTGCGCGTCGCCGCGC
>JALHNR010000203.1 GCA_022843525.1 Methylocystis sp.
AATGGCCTCGGGTGCGCGCGCCGGGTGCTTGATGACGCGCTTGGGCCAATGCGGCAATATGGCTCGGACGGCGGAAAACACAAATAATTAGCGTCGGGCTCCTTCGCGGCTCAGATGCGCGGCGCTATATTTTCTTGGCTATGCAACGCGCCTTTCTCATCGCCGGCATCATGCGAGACCGTCACGGATCAAGCTCGGGCGAAACGTTGCAAGCGCGAGGAGCAGAAACTTGACCCAGTCTTCCGCGCCGGACGGCGACGGTCGCCCGCTGGCGACGATCAAGGACGTGACGGACGTCCTCGGCGACATCGACGACGCGACGCTGTCGGCGATCATGGATCTGCGGCCAACGATCGCTGACGTCGAGGAGGCGGCCATGTGGATGTCCGGCGATCCGGACATCTTTGGCGCCGGCGCGCCGCTCAAGGACGTTGCGGGAGAAATCGTCTCACTGGTCGCCGGCGACGACGAAGAGAATCTTCCGCCCACGATATGAGCGTCGCCGCGCCGCCGGGTGACGGCGCGCCGGCCGTCCGACTTTTCCTGTGCGGCGACGTGATGATCGGCCGAGGCGTCGATCAGATCCTTCCGTCGCCCTGCCCGCCGAACCTCTATGAGGAATATGTTTCCTCGGCGCATGAATATGTTCGCCTGGCCGAAGCGGCATCCGGGCCGATTCCGCGGCCGGTCGATCCTTCCTATATTTGGGGCGACGCGCTCGCCGAGTTTGAAACGCACGCGCCTGACGCGCGCATCATCAATCTCGAAACAAGCGTGACGCGCAGCGAGACGGCCGAACACAAGGCGATCAATTATCGCGTCAGTCCGCAGAATGCGGAATGTCTGCGCGCCGCCGGGATTGATTGCTGCGCGATCGCCAATAATCACGTTCTCGATTGGGGGCGCTCCGGCCTCCTTGAGACGCTCGGCGCGCTCGAACGTCTAAATATCGCCGTCGCCGGAGCCGGACGCAGTATCGACGAAGCGCGGCGGCCGGCGATTATTGAGATCCCGAGCAAGGGACGGGTGGTCGTGCTGTCCTTCGCCCTACCCGACAGCGGAACGCCCTTTGAGTGGGCGGCGACGCCGTCGTCGCCCGGCGTCAATTTTCTGCCCGACCTTTCGCGCTCAAGCGCCGCCTTCGCCTGCGATCTGGCGCGGAGCGCGGCGCGAAGCCAAGACATTCTGGTGATGTCGATCCACTGGGGCTCGAACTGGGGCTATGGCGTTTCGAACGCCCAAAGACAATTCGCGCATCGGCTGATCGAAGACGCCGGCGCTTCCGTCGTCCACGGACATTCGTCACACCATGCGAGGGGATTCGAAGTTCATCGCGACCGCTTGGCGCTTTATGGTTGCGGCGATTTCCTCAACGACTATGAGGGCATCAGTGGCCACGAAAGCTATCGTGGCGATCTCTCACTGATGTATTTCGTCGATCTCGATACAAACGGCGATCTCATCCAGCTGAGATTGGTCCCGCTGCATTTGCGGCGCTTTCGTCTCGAACGGGCCTCGACCGCTGACGCCGAATGGCTGGCGCAAACGCTCGATCGCGAAAGCGCGCCATTCGGCGTTCGCGTCCGGCGCCTTCCAGATGGCGCGCTGTCGGCGTCCTGGTCCGGCGGCGAAGGAGCGCCGCGACGCTCGTGACGGGGAGGCCACGACTCCCCATCTGAGATTCATCGAGAGACAGGCGGAGATTGATCGATGGCCATCATTCTCAATCACACCATCGTGCCGGCGCGCGACAATGAGGCCGCGGCGCGCTGGTTCGCACGGATCTTCGGGCTGCGCTTCGACGGCGCCAAGGGCCATTTCGCGCCGGTGAAGGTCAATAGCGAGCTCACCCTGCTGTTCGACAAGGATGAGGGCTTCGGCTCCAGTCATTACGCCTTCCACGTCAGCGACAAAGAATTCGACGAAATCTTCGGGCGCGTGAAGGACGAAGGCGTCGCCTTTGGCAGCGCGCCGGGTCACTTCACCGACGGCCAGCTCAACGACTGGAACGGCGGCCGCGGCGTCTATTTCAAAAGCCCCGACGGCCATGTGCTCGAGCTGATGACGCAGCCGCAGTAGCGCGCGCCCCCTACGACGCCTTAGCCTCATAGAAAATCGCCTGCATCGGCAGGCGCATGGGGTTCTCGCCGAGTTCTTGCATGAGCCCCTCGGCCAGAGCCTCGACAAGCGATTCGGGGCGCACGCCGCCGCGCTCGCGGAGCTGCTCGAAGAGCGGACTGCCGAATACGAGTCCCCTCGCGAAGGACGTCGGATCCGTGACCTCCTTGACGCGCGGCCGTACGGAAATGGTGATGTCCGTGAAGCCGGCGCCCAGCAGCGATTCCTTGATCGGATCAATCTCGGCGCATGAAAAGGGCGCCTTCAAAAACTGCGGCGGATCGTCGGGAAAGAAGCGCTCGACGACCTCGAGTCCGATGCGGGAGAAAGTGTTGTAGCTCGGCGCATCCCAGACGCTGAAGAGATATCGGCCGCCCGGCCGCAGAGTCCGTCGCGCCTCGCGATGCGCGCGGTCTTTTTCTGGAAAGAACATCAGTCCGAACTGGCAGACGATCGCGTCGAAGGCGCCGTCGCCAAAAGGCAGGGCCGTCGCGTCCGCGGGGCGGAAAATCACTTGTTCCTCAGCGCCGAATTTCGCCTTCGCGACATCGAGCATCGGCTCGTTGAGGTCGGTCGCGGTCAGCTTCGCTCCAAGAGCGAGAGAGTCGCGCAGCTTGCGCGTGACGATTCCCGTGCCTGCCGCCGTTTCGAGCACGTCCATGGGGGCGCTCGCGGCCGTCCGATAGGCGATATCGGCGGCATAATCCTCAAAGATCACCGGGCCGAGGCCGCGGTCGTAAAAGATGGGAATGTCGCCGACGAAGCGCGCTGCGTCGCTGGTCACGGCGACATCCCTTCATTGAGCGGAGACAGGCGCCCGCCGCACCGCCCCGCCCCTGCTCGTGAGCGAAACAGGGGCGGGGCGGCGGCGATTGGCGCTTTACTGCGCCGGCTGGTCAGCCGGCTCCTCGACCGGCGCTGCGGGCTTCGGCTTGGGCTTAGCCTTGGGCTTCGGCTTCACCTTGGGCTTAGCCGGCTGCTCGACCACTGCCTCTGGGGCCGGAGCCGCCTCTGGCATCGCCATGGGCGCGGCTTGGGGCGCCGGCGGCGCTTCGGTCAACGGCGCCGGAGCGGGCGCAGGCGCGCTCTCCATTGGAGCCTCGACGGCCGCGGGCTGCTCAGCCGGAGGCGCCTCCGGCGCTGGCGCAGCCGTGGCGTCGGGTGCAGCCGTGGCGTCTGGTGCAGCCGCGGCGTCCGACTCGGCTGGAGCCGCCGAGCCTTCGGCCGGCGCAGCGTCCTCGGCGGGCGCCGGTTTGAACCGGCCCTCGATTGCGGCTTTCAGATTGGCGACGCCTTCGGTCGGCGCAGCGTAGATGCCGAGCCCAAAACCGATCGCGCCAAAGATAACCGCCGTCAGAATTGTTGAAATGCCACGCGCCATTCCATGAGTTCCTCTGTAAGAAAAGAGCCGTCCGAGATACGACACAACGAAGGCGGATGTTGTTGCGCGGGCGCTCGACGAGCGGCGCGAGTTCCTTCACTAGGAGCCCGGACGTTCATAATTGCACGCCCGCGCTTCGGCCGACAAGCCCGCAAAGACGAAGGTCATTTGCACGCCGCTGCGCCGCCGCCATTTGAAACGGCTGATTATGGTGAGCGCATGGCGGGCGCGAGCGGCGGGGCTCCCGCGCCCGCTGGACCGGGCTTAGCTCGCCTCCTCCTCCACAAATCTCGGAAAGACCGGCGTCGGCGGCGGCAGCGGCGCGCCCTCCTGCAGGGCGTTCGCCTCGCCTGCGTGCGCCAAGTCCCGCTCGTCCGGACCGACGTCCAGGAGATCGAGAAGCTTGCCGGCGGACTCAGGCATAAACGGCTGCAGGGGAATCGCCAGCCGGCGCAGCGTCTCGGCGGTGACGTAAAGAATGGTCTCCATCCGCGCAGGGTCGCTCTTCTTTTTCGCCCAGGGCTCTTCACCGGCGAAATAGCGGTTGGCCTCGGCGACGATGCGGAAAATCTCCGCCAGGGCATGGTGCGGCGCGTAATCTTCCATGGCGGCGCGCGCTTTCGCCAAAACGCCGGCCGCCTGTGCGAGAATGTCTTTGTCGGCGTCCGTAAGGGCATGTTTACGTGGTACGGCGCCCATACAATTCTTGGCGATCATCGAGAGCGAGCGCTGCGCGAGATTGCCGAGGTCATTGGCGAGATCGGCGTTGATGCGGTTGACGATCGCCTCGTGCGAATAATTGCCGTCCTGACCGAAGGGGATCTCGCGCAGGAAGAAATAGCGCAGCTGGTCGACGCCATAGCGTTCGGCCAAATCGATCGGATCGACAACATTGCCGACCGACTTCGACATCTTCTCGCCTTTGGAAAACAGGAAGCCGTGCACGACGACCTGCTTGGGCAGAGGCGCGCCTGCGGACATCAGGAACGCCGGCCAGTAGATGGCGTGAAAGCGGGTGATGTCCTTGCCGATGACATGCGCGTCGGCCGGCCAGAAGCGCGCTCTATTTCCGTCTTCCGTAAGATATCCCGTAGCTGTTATGTAATTCGTAAGCGCATCGACCCAGACATACATCACATGTTTCGCGGCGGTCTGCGCGCTCGGCGGAATCTCAATGCCCCAGTCGAATGTCGTGCGCGACACCGAGAGGTCGGTGAGCCCGCGCTTCACGAAGGCGACGATTTCGTTCTTATAGTGTTCGGGCGTGATGAAGTGCGGATGCGCCGCATAATGCGCAAGCAATTTTTCCGCATAGGCCGACAATTTGAAGAACCAGCTCTCCTCCTCCACCCACTCGACCGGCGTGCCCGTCGGCGCGAATTTCTTGCCGTCCCGCTCGGTGAGTTCGTCCGCGTCGTAATAGGCCTCGTCGCGCACCGAATACCAGCCGGCGTATTTGGAAAGATAGAGATCGCCGTTCGCCTCCATGCGCCGCCACATCTCGAGCACGGTCTCTTTGTGGCGCGCCTGCGTTGTGCGCACGATGTCGTCGGCGCGGGCGTTGAGCGCCTCGCCCATCCGGGCGAATTGCGCGGCCGTGCGGTCGGCGAGCGCCCCCGGCGTCAGCCCTTCCTTTTCGGCGGTGCGCTGCATCTTCTGCCCGTGCTCGTCCATGCCGGTGACAAACAGCACGTCATAGCCGTCGAGCCGCTTCCATCGCGCGAAGGCGTCGGTGGCGATGCGCTCATAGGCGTGACCAATATGCGGCGCGCCATTCGCATAGGGAATGGCTGTCGAGATCATGTAAGGGGGACGTTCAGGCATGGCTCGGGTCTAGCGCGGTTTGGGGGCGCGGGGAAGCGCCCCAAGCTAATCGAGAAATGGGGCGAGTGCGGATCGCCATTTTTCCTGCTTTTCAGCGAATGTCATCGATGCATGCGCGGGACTCGTCGAGGGCAGTCGGCGTGAAGCAATCGCCGCGGCGCGAACCGACAGTCTGGGCAGAACCAGTCGTTGATACAGGCCGGCCGCTGTCGCGCCGTTGAAGCAAATCAGCGTGATATCTGAATGCTCCTCGAAAAAGCGCTCGAAATCATTGGCTCGCACAGTCGAGAGTTCGATCCGCTGGTCGAGGCTGCCAGGCCGATGGGCGCTTGCGCAGACGTCCCAGAGGGCGACGCCGCGCGCATTCAGGCTCTGCAGACGATCGACGTAACAAGCGCCCGCATCGAAGCCGAACAGGCTGCCCATCAGCGTCCAAAACGCGTTGCGCGGCTGCGCGTAATACTGCTGGCGCTCCAGAGAACGCTGGCCGGGAAGTGAACCAAGAATCAAGAGCTTTGCGTTGCGAGTCGCGGCAGGCGGGAAGCCGACTGAATAGGTCATGACGGATCTGCGACTCCCCTTCCCGCCTCCGATGCGCTAAATTGATCACTCGGAGCATGAGTATGAGCGTAACCAAAAACGCGCCGAGGGATCTGGCGAGGCGCTTCGCCGAGAAGCGGAGCGGTCTCACCAATGGCTGGCGGCGCGAGACCTTCTCGCTGGAGCGCCTCGAGGCGCGGGCGAAGGCGCGCGAGTGGTTCGAGCGCTTTCCCAAGGCCGCCTATATGACCGAGATCGAGTTCTGGCGCGAGCTGGAGGATGGGCGGATCGAGTTCACGATGCGCCGCCTTCCGAGCGCAGATTAGCTCCAGCCCAGGCCTATTCGGGACCGACGTCCGGCGTGCGCCAGCCCAGGTGCTGGCCGCTGTCGACGGCGACCATCTGTCCCGTAACGCTTTTCGCCCGGCTCAGGTAAACGACGGCGTCGACCACGCCGGAGACGTCGGCGGCCCGCTGAAGCGGCACGCCGCGCGCTTCCATTTCGAACTCCCGCTCTCCAAGCGCGGCGTTCGCAAAAACCGGCCCCGGCCCGACGGCGTTGACGCGAATACGCGGCGCGTAGGCCTGCGCCATGGTGCGCGTCGCCGCCCACAGCGCCGATTTCGACAGCGTGTAGGAGAAGTAGCGTGGCGTGAGACGCAACACGCGCTGATCGAGGATATTAACGATAGCGCCATCGACGCTTGCCGGCAGCGCCGCCGCAAAGTCGCGCGATAGCAGCAGCGGCGCGCGCAGATTGACCTGCATCTGCCGCTCATAAAGTTCGAGCGAAAAATCCTGCGCCGCATCGACTTCAAAAATTGAGGCGTTGTTGACGAGAAGCCGCAGCGGTCCGAAGGCTTCGCCGGCCTGCTCAATGAGGCGCTGCGTCGACTCCGCGTCGGCAAGATCGGCGATCGCCGTCGCCGCGCGCCCTCCGCGCAGCCGGATGGCGTGCGCTGCAAGCTCCGCCTGCTCGGCCGAACGCGGAGAGGCGTGCAGCACGAGGGGCCGCCCTTCGCGTGCGAAGCGCTCGGCGATGGCGAGACCGATGCGACGCGGCGCGCCGGTGACCAGCACGGGGCCGTCTGCGTCGTCGCCGCCCTCGCTCATGCGCCTACCCTATCGTTGAGCGTCTAAATTAGGCTTCGGCGTCCTCGCCCTCGCCGACATCGCCGATATGCTCGACGGAAACGACGCGCTCGTCTTCGGCCGTGTTGAAGACAATGACGCCCTGAGCGCCGCGCCCGGCGATGCGGATGCCGTCGACCGAGCAGCGGATCAGCTGGCCGCCGTCCGTCACCAGCATGATTTCATCGCCATGGCCGACGGGGAAAGAGGCGACGAGCTTGCCATTTCTGGCGTTCACCGCCATGGCGACGATGCCTTTGCCGCCACGACCTGTCGTACGATATTCGTAAGAGCTCGTACGCTTTCCGTAACCGTTCTCGGACACGGTCAAAATGATCTGCTCGGCCGCCTGCATCTCGTAAAAGCGCGTATCCGACAGCTCCACGGCGATCGCCGCCTCCTCCGCCTCGGTCCCCGCCTCCGGCGAAACATCTTCGCCCATGCGCCGGCGCAGCGCGTTGGCGCGCCTCAGATAGGCTGCCCGTTCCTCGCCGGCGGCGTCGAAATGGTTGAGGATGGACAGCGAGATCACCCGATCGTCCTGCCCCAGCGCCACGCCGCGCACGCCCATCGAGGTGCGACCCTGGAAGACGCGGACCTCCGGCACGGCGAAGCGGATGCATTGGCCGTCGCGTGTGGTCAGCAGCACATCGTCGCGCTCGGTCGCGGTCGCAACGTCGACAATGGCTTCGCCGTCGTCGAGCTTCATGGCGATGAGGCCGTTGCGGCGAACGTCGACGAAATCGGAGAGTTTATTGCGCCTCACCGTGCCGCGCGTCGTCGCGAAAATGACGTCGAGCGTCGCCCAGCTTTCCTCGTCTTCGGGCAGCGGCATGATCGAGGTGATGCGCTCGTTTTGTTCGAGCGGCAGCAGATTGACGAGCGCCTTGCCGCGCGCCTGCGGCGCCGAGAGCGGCAATCTCCAGACCTTTTCCTTATAGGCCTTGCCGAGCGAGGAAAAGAACAGCACCGGCGT
>JALHNR010000204.1:0-3592 GCA_022843525.1 Methylocystis sp.
CAGAACAGGCATCGCTATCGCGGCTGCCAATTCTCCTTCGCCTGCGAGGGCAAGTCGCTCCGCATCACCGAAGGCGACGCCTGGGAACAGGCGGTGCGCGTCGCCAAGGAGGTCATGGTTGGTCGAACCTACATCTCCGACGTCGGCCGTTCGACGCATTATCACGCCAATTACGCCCATCCGCGCTGGGCCCGCGCGCTCCGAAAGATGGATGTCATCGGCAGGCATATTTTCTATCGGCTGAAGCCGGGACAGACTTAGGGTCAACTGTAACGCGACAGATCAGATGAGAATGCGGGATTGCCTGGAATTGGCTTAAATCGATTGGGAATTTCGCCTCGAAATACGGGCGTTTGAGGGCATCCGCAAGCGCTGCACGGTCGACGCGTCGCGACAAATCACATGAGAGTCGGAAATCGCGCCTTTCGGCTCGCTGCAAAACGCAAAAACGCCGGAAATGCGGGAGTTCTGGTTTGGCGCTGGCGCCCGAACTCGGAAGTAAGAGAGGAAAGGCCGAGCGAGCATCGAAACGGAAGAACTCCAGAAAGTTCTAGGGCGAGCGATCGAAGCGCAATAGTCTAGCGTATTGGTAAACTAGGAAGTGGCTGCGGGTCGAGTTGGCAAAACCTTGCAGCGTATCAGTCACGCTGCAAGCGTCTGTCCACCGAAAGCTCCCGACGCAATGGCCGCACTTGGCCGCCTGTTTGGCGCAGACGATCAGCGCCGCCTCCAGCGTTCAGCTTCAGGGGACCGCTCGAAGCGAGCAGTTGGGGTTCACGAAGTTGGGCTGTTCCGACCGAGTGGCCGTTGCGATCACGCAAGGGCAGTTTGTCGCCAGGCGCCAAGCCTTGGTCCAACAAATCCGCGGCGACGGCGATTAGAATGTTGGCGAGTTCCTGGCTGCGCGAGATTGCATCCCCGCTAAGCGCCGCGGAGCTACAGTCGATTGTGACCTGAAATTGCATGAGGCAAGCCTCCTAATAATTCAAATAACGCAAAGCGCTCGGCGACAAGGGCGAGCTTGTAAATTACCTTTCTTTGAAACGACTTACAATCGATTATCCCACCATATCACCCGGCCGAGCACCTTAAAGTCTTGCCGCCTCAGGATTTCCGGCCTGTAGGCTGAATTTTCGCTCAGCGCGATCGTGGCGCCCTTAGGGTCGACGTGCAGTCGCTTCACCCGTAGCTGGTCGCCTTCAAGGAAGATGTACACGTCGGTGTGATCCCAGAGATTCTCAGGTTTTGGCGAGGAACGGGGATCGCGGGCGGTCTCGTCGACGAGCAGCAGTGCGCCACTCCTAATGAGCGGCTCCATACTGTCGCCGGCGGCGCGGATGAGGCTCAGCCGTGCCGGCTTGCCGCGCGCTGTTTTGGTGAGCTTCTGCAGCATCCACAGCGGGAATTCGCGCGTTTCCTCGGTCTTGAGGACGTTGTTTATGGCGCCGCCGCCGGCGGCGGCGCGAACATCGAGTTTTGGAACGCCGACAGTGTCTTCGGCCTTCGAAATTAGAAAATAGCTTGGCTCTTTGCCGAGGAATTTGGCGAATTCGACCAATTCGTCGACCGGCGGCGAGGTTTCTCCATCGATCCAGCTCTGCAATCGCTTGCGCTGGAAACGTCCGCCGCTCGCCTTTTCGACAGAAAGCGCCTTTTCACGGCCCCCGATAGCCTCTGCAAGGCGGTCTCTCAGCAATTCCGAAGGGTTACGCGCCATAGAGCGCGCCAGTGGAATTTTTTCTCCAGCGGCGGCCAAGCTCCCTTGACGAAAGTGGATGTTTTCGCCCACATTGCAAACAAGCTTGCTTGTTGCTGGACGAAAATCGCCAATTCTGTAGGGGGCTGGCTTTGTTGGAGAGAATCGAAGGATGGCATCGCGCGGATGTGTTGGCCGCTGTGCGAAAGCGAGGGTCCAATCTCGCCAGGATCGCCCGTGACGCCGGTCTGAGCCGCCAAACGATGTATTGGGCTTTTATCCGGCCGAACCTTCGCGCCAATCGCGCGATCGCCGAGTTTCTCGGCGTGCCGCTCAACGAGCTTTGGCCGCAGTGGTTCGACTCGAACGGCAAGTTGATCTCCCGCGAGGCGACCCCTCGCCCGGAAATCAAGCGTATCCCGCGCGGTTCCAGCCCGTCCAGACCTCGCAAGAGGGCGGCTTAAGACATGGTTAACCACCACATCGGGCGGTCTTTCCCCCTTGCTCCCGCCCGGTTGCGCGGCGGCCGTGTTCCCGGTCTCACACCGGCTTCTCCGGCCGCCGCGCTCTTTCCCTTCAAGCCAAGAGCCCGCTGAATATGACCGCGCAAACCATCGCCATTTCGCAGATCAACGATTCCGGCCGGTTGCGCCCGGTCGATCCGGCGCGCGCCGAAGCCTACGCCGCGTCGATTGATGCGGAAGGGTTGGCGCAGCCGATACGCGTGCGGCCAGCCAATGGCGGCTACATCCTCGTCACCGGCGGCCACCGACTCGCGGCGATGAAGCTGTTGGGCTGGACCGAATTGACCGTCGGCCGGCATGTGATCGTCGTCGACGACAGCGAGGACGCAGCGGCAGGGCTCGAGCTCGTCGAAAATCTCTTTTCAGGAATGACCGCGCTCGATCGTGCGATTTTCCTCAACGAGGCGAAGCAGCGCTACGAAGAAAAGCGCACAAAAATTAAGCAGTCAAAACGAAAAGATCAACAAATACAGTTCGATAAAACGATCCCAGAAACTGGGATTATTTTTTCCGAGCGCTTCACCAAGGACGCAGCGAAACGCATCGGCCTTTCGGAAGCTTCCGTCCAAGAAGCCGTTCATATCGCCAAGGCGCTTGATCCGCAGGTCATCCCGCAGCTGCGCGGGCTGATGATCGAGGACAATCAGAATGAGCTGAAGCAACTCGCGGCGGTCGATCGCGCCAATCAGCGAAACATCGTCAAGACGATCAAGGTGGGCGAAGCAAAAACCGTGGCCCAGGCGCGCGTCGTGATCGGCGTCGACAAGCCGAAGAAGCCGCAGCCGCGGGGCTATCTGGGCCTCCTTGAGGAATGGAGCAAGGCGACCGACTTCGAACGAAAGCAATATATGGAGGATGTTGGACTCGTCTTTTTGTCCAACGGCCTCTGGAAATGCTGGGAAAAGAATAACGCGGAAGAGCGCGAACGCTTCATGGCCAAGGCCGGGCTCGCCTACATCGACAAGGCGAAGCCATGACCGTCGCTCTGCGGCGCTACGTTCGCCGTCATTTCGCCTGGTTGAGCCCCTCCGACGCCGAAAGTCTCTTTCAGGCGCTCAATCTTACCGAGATGATTTTTCTCTACAAGAGATTGTCCGACGACGAGCGCGGTGCGTTCTTGGCGCACATCGGCGCTGTCGAGAGCAAATTCGACTGGAGGGACGCGCAGCTTCCGGACGGCTACGGCTTCGAACGATTGTCAGATGGCGAGGATTCCGCGGAACTTGCAGAATTCCTGAGTAGAACTGTTCCTCTCGGCCTTCAAAGAAAGGACCCGCGCAAGCGCTTTTGGGCAATTCATGATTTGCCGGAGCGCTGGAAAACCGGGCGAGCCTATGGCGCGCTGCGGCGCTTCGCCATGCGCATCGGGGGG
>JALHNR010000204.1:3602-7936 GCA_022843525.1 Methylocystis sp.
CCGAAAAGGCGTAACGATGCGCGACTGGCTCTCGGCCCAGGACCTCGCGTTGCTTGCGCGCGCCGGCATGCCGGCGACGGAGCGCGGCTGGCGCGATTACGCCGAGCGCGAGGGCTGGTTTGCGCAAAACGACAAAGTGCGTGCGCGTCAAGGCCGTGGCGGCGGTCTCGAATTTCATATCGATCTTCTGCCGCCGGCCACGCTCGCCGCCTATGTCGCGAAACATGTCGGCGCCGTCGATCTGAAGGCGGAATGTTTTTCGCCGCTCGAAACATCGGCGGCGAATGACGCGCAGCTGACGCTTCCGGCGGTTGAATCCCGCGACGCGCGTCTCGCGCTGCTCGCCGCCGCCGATCGGCTGGCGCGCGACGGCAACATGTCGCGCAATCTCGCCGACCGCGCCTTCGTCGCGCTCTACCACATGGCGAAAATCGAGGTCGCGCCCTGGGTGCGGGAGGCCTGTCCGAAAATCTCGACGCCGACGCTATGGCGCTGGCGACGTCAGAAGGACGTCCACGGAATTTCACGGCTCGGCGTCGACAAGGGCGCCGCGCGTAGGGGTAAGGGTGCTCTCGAGTCCGGCGAGCAGGGAAAGGTAAGAGCGTTCCTGCTCGCCGCCATCGCAAAACAGCCGCATCTGACGAGCGATCATCTCAAAGCGCTTTGCGAAGATCGATTTCCGTCGATCAAAGGCGTCTCGTTGCGCTCGTTACAGCGCCTGCGCGCCAAAATCGAGCGGGAGGACAAGGTTCTCCTCACCAAGGCGACGAATCCAGACGCCTTCAAGAGCAAATACAGGCTCACCGGGTCAAACTCGCATCCCGTCTCGCGGCTCAACGAGCTTTGGCAGATCGACGCGTCGCCGGCCGACGTCATGTGCGTCGACGGTCGCCATTCGGTCTATCTCTGCGTCGACATCTTCTCGCGTCGCCTTATCGTTTACGTCTCGAAAACGCCGCGCGCCGAAGCAGTGGCGCTACTCATCCGCCGGGCGATCCTCGCCTGGGGCGTTCCCGAGCGCGTTCACACCGACAATGGCTCGGATTTCACCGCCAAGAGCACGCAACGCCTGTTCGCCGCGCTTGGCATAGAAGTCGAGCTGTCGCGGCCCTTCCAGCCGCAGGAAAAAGGCCATGTCGAACGCGCGGTGCGCACCTTTCAGCACGATCTTGCGCCGCTGATCGCAGGCTTTATCGGCCACAACGTCGCCGATCGAAAGGTGATCGAAGAGCGCCGGGCGTTCTCGCAGCGGCTCGGCCTCGACGACGCCGGCGCGATGAAGCCTCAATACGCCGGCGCGGAGCTACAGGCGATCTGTGACGAATGGGCGCTAGGGCGCTACGCCAATCGTCCGCACAGCGGCCTGAACGGCGCGACGCCCTTCCAGATCGCCGCCGCGTTCGATGGCGTCGTGCGTCGCATCGACGATCGGCGCGCGCTCGATCTGCTGCTTGCGCCGATCGCCGGCGGCGACGGCACGCGCATCGTCACCAAGAAGGGCGTGCGCATCGATCATTCCTACTATCTCGCGCCGAACGTCATGCCCGAAACGCGCGTTTTCGTGCGCATGGACCCGGAGGACATGGGGCGCGCCTGGCTCTTCTCCGAAGACGGCGCGGAATTTTTGGGCGAAGCGATCTGCCCCGAGCTTGCCGGAATTGATCCCAAGGCGGCGGTCATGGAAGCCCGCGCGCAGCAGAAACGCTTGCTCGAAGAGAGCGCCGCCGAGCTGCGCGCCGACATGCGCAAGATCAAACCGCGCGACATGGTCGACGTGATCGTCCGCCAAGCGGCGAAGGACGCCGGCAAACTCGTCGAATTTCCGAAACGCGAAGAGAGCTACTCGACGCCAGGACTCGAAGCTGCCGCCGAGGCGGCCGGCGTCGCGCCGGCGCCCGCGCTTCCGATTTCTCATCAATCGGTCGATGCGAAAACGGAAGTCGCACCCGTCAAGAAACTCCCCGAGACGCCGCATCAGCGGTTCCGTCGCGCGCGCGAGCTTAAAGCGCGGCTGGCCAACAATGAGCGGATCGACATGGAGGAGATGCGCTGGCTCGCCGTCTATGAGCAGAGCCACGAATATCGCGGGTTCGCCGATTTCGAGAGCAAATTCGAAAAAGCGTTGCGTTGAGTGAAGGGTTTAAAAATGAAGGGCCGCCGGTAGCAACGGCGGCCCCTCGGGCAACATGATCGAGGGCATTATGCCGAACAATAGAATTCCGTTCAAGCGGCTGCGGCTCCGCAACGTGGAGCTGCTCTACGCGCTGACCTATCGTCTGCAGAATCGGGGCGCGCAAAACCAATGCATCGGCTTATTCTACGGTCCAACAGGCATAGGAAAATCAGAAGCCGCAACTGGCGTGCGCAACATGACCGACGCCATCATTCTGACGGCGAAGGACACTTGGTCGCGTCGATATATGCTCGTGAGTCTGCTCAAGGAATTGGGGGTGCACGAGCCGCGCGGCACCGTCGCTAATCTCGAAGATCAGTGCATTGAATGGCTCTCTGAAACGCCGGACCGGCCGCTCATCATCGACGAGGCCGATAAACTCGCCAAGCGCGATTGCCTTGAAACCCTGCGCTCGATCACCGACGGCGCGCGCGGCCCCCTCGTCCTGGTCGGCGAGGAGTCACTCGTCTTCGAAGTTGAAAAAATTCAGCGCGTCAACGGTCGAGTGCTCGTCCGCCAACCCGGCGTCTCCTGCAATCTTGAAGATGCGCGCAAGCTCGTCGACTATTTCGCGCCCGGCGTCGAGATCGATGACAGGTGTCTCGAGGAGATCAGGGAACGTAACAGACGCCGTCCACGTCTTATCGTCTCCGCCTGCGAGCAGATTGTTGAATATTGCCGCAGCCATAACATCGAGAAGCTCGACGCCGCGACCTTCCTGTCAATGCATCATGAGACCAAGGCGCCCCGTTTTATGGAGGACGCTTGATGCAGCGGCCCTTCAACATCCCGATCGAACTGCCGCGTGGTCCTGAACATTATTGGCGCATCATGCGCGAACTGTCGCAGGCCGGCGGCTTCACGATTCCAGACGTCGCCGGCTGCACCAATGGCGTCGCCTTCAACACCGTCAAGGCATACGCGAAGGCGCTGCTTAAGACGGGCGCAATCGAGAAGGTCGGCGCGCGATCCGCACGGAGCAAGAACACCGCCAACCTCTACCGCGTGGCCATCAAGAACCGAGTCGCTCCGGTCGTCAGGCGCGAGAGCTACGCGGGCCGCCGCGGCGTCATCCAGGACCGCTTGTGGAACACCATGCGGCGAATGCGCGATTTCTCGATCGCCGAGCTCTGCTTCACGGCGTCCGCTGGCGACATGGAGATCAAGCCGCACACGGCGGATCAATATGTCCGGCGTCTCGTTAAGGCTGGCGTGATCATGGTCGTCGAGCCCTATCGAAAGGGCGCGCCCGGCGCCGCCGGCGCGCGAGCGGGCCGCTACCGCCTGCGGCCATCGGCGAACACCGGTCCAAAGCCGCCGAAAATCTTCAAAGCCGAAATCGTTTTCGATCCTAACCGGAACGCCGTCATCGGCGAAACGAGCGCGAGCGAGGCGTCGCTATGACCAGATCCGTTAACGTTAATTCTTCACCATCAAAATTAACCAGGACGCCCAGCGCCGGAGCAAAGTCGACGGATTTTCTTGCCAATGCGCGCGAGGCCTATGGCGACGCTCTGCCAGATTGGGTCGAGGAGCTGGCAAAACTCGCGACGCAAACGACAGGCGTCTACGCCGCGAAGAAGATCGACGTCTCGCCCACCATCGTCACCACCGTCTGCAAAGGTCGATACACCGGCGATCTGGTTGCGATCGAGGGACGCGTGCGTGGCGCGCTTATGGGCTACGAAGTCGATTGCCCTGGCGCTGGCGCGCCGATCCGCCGTGATCTCTGCCTACGTGAGCAGAAGACGCCCTTCAACGCTTCGAGTCCGCATCGCGTGACGATGTTTCACGCCTGCCGCGGCGGCTGCCAGCATTCGCGCCTCAAGAGCCATGGAGGCGCAGATGTCTGATCGCGAACAACGATGCGCTGCTATCGCGGGTAGGCTCTCGGCCGAGCCCCTCGAACAATGGGAGGAGCTCTTCGTCGCCTTCCATAAGGAAGGTTTTCTCGTCAACGAGATAGCGCTGGCGATCGAAAGCAATTTCGCCGCCGCACTGATCGGCTTCTTTTCCAACATCGAGCCGCGCGCTTTGCGCGCCGGGGGCTGCGCTGTAATGCTGAAGAATATCGGCGACGCGCTGCAGGATTACGAAGACATCAAAGGAGGCCACGATGCGTGAGCCTCATCTTTCCGCCGATATCGGCGCCGTCGCCGAA
>JALHNR010000205.1 GCA_022843525.1 Methylocystis sp.
AGCCCGGAAGCCCCGGCTACTGAGCTTTATATCGCCGCATCGTCGGAGCGAAGCTCACTCGGCGGCGAGTTTCACCGCAGTAGGCTGGCGATATTCGGCCATGAGCCGCTCGCGCTCGGCGTCGGCCGCCGCGATGTGGCGCGCTTTGACGTGGCCAAACCCGCGGATGTATTCGGGCACGCGCGCCAGCGCGACGGCGCCCGCATGATTTTCCCGCGTCAGCGAAACGGCAAATTCGTCGAGCAGCGCTTCGTAATCCTTCAGCAACCTGCCCTCGACCACGCGGTCGTGGTCGAAGCGGAAGACGTCGAACCAGGTGTTGCGCAGCGTCTTCATTCGCGCCAACACGCGCAGCACCTTGAACATCCAGGGACCGAAGGTGATTTTGCGCGAGCCGCCGAAGTCGGTCTTGCGCTGAAGCGACGGGAAGTTGGGCGCAAGATGCAGTTCGAGGCGAAGATCGCCCTCAAAAGTTTCCTTAAGCTGACGTTGGAAGGCGCCGTCCGTATAAAGCCGCGCAACCTCATAATAGTCTTTCGCCGCCATCAGCTTGAAGAGATAGCGGGCGACCGCCTCGGTGAGTTCGCGCGAGCCTGGCGCGCGCGCGGCTTCGAGCCTCGCGATCTTTTCGACTCGCGCGCGATAGCGGGCGGCGTAGGCTTCGTTCTGGTAGCCCACGAGAAAAGCCGCGCGACGTTCGATGATCTCCTCGAGCGTCTTCGCTTTCTCGCGATCGCCATTTGGCTGGCGCAGCGACTTAACCGTGGCGAGCACGCTGCTCAGATCATGCGCGGCGCGTCGGCCCCACAAGAAGGCCGATTGATTCATCGGCACGGATTCGCCGTTCAGTTCGATGGCGCGCAGGATCGCCGCCTCCGACAGCGGCAGATAGCCCTTCTGCCACGCGTAGCCGAGGATGAAAATATTTGCGGCGATGGAGTCGCCGAGCAGCGCCTGCGCGAGCGCCGTGGTGTCGATGAAGGTCGACTCCGGCCCGCCCGCGCGGCGGATCGCCTGCTTGATCTCTTCCGACGGCAGCACGAAGTCGGGATTGCGCTCGATGTCGCCGGGGAACACTTCGGCGCTGTTGACCAGCACCGCCGTCTTGCCCTGCTCGACGGCGGCGAGCACCTGTTTCGCGCCGGCGACGACGAGGTCGCAGCCGAGCAGAAGATCGGCTTCGCCCGCAGCGATGCGGATCGCGTGAACCTCCGCCGGCGTGCGGCCGATCTTCACGTGGCAATAGACCGCCCCGCCCTTCTGCGCGAGGCCGGCCATATCGATGACGCCGACGCCTTTGCCCTCGAGATGCGCGGCCATGCCGAGAATGGCGGAAACCGTGACAACGCCCGTGCCGCCAAGACCCGCGATGAGAACGCCGTAAGGCACGGCGCCGATCTCGGCGATCGCAGGCTCCGGCAACGCCGGCAGTCCGCCGTCGTCCTGCGTCGAGGGCAGCGGCGCCTTCTTCATGCGCCCGCCATGTACGGTGACGAAGCTCGGACAGAACCCCTCGAGACAGGAGAAGTCCTTGTTGCAGGCGGACTGGTCGATGCGCCGCTTGCGGCCGAATTCGGTTTCGACCGGCTGCACCGCCACGCAGTTCGACGCCGTGCCGCAGTCGCCGCAGCCCTCGCACACGAGTTCGTTGATGATGACGCGCGAATCCGGATCATTCATGAGCCCGCGCTTGCGCAGGCGACGCTTTTCGGTGGCGCAGGTCTGATCATAGATCAACACGGTGACGCCGTCCGTTTGCGCCAGATCGCGCTGCACCTCATTGAGGACATTGCGATGATGGATCGTCAGGCCCGGCGGCCAGCCGATCGTCGGCGCAAATTTGCCAGGCTCATCAGAGACGAGCGCGATCTTCTGCACGCCTTCGGCCGCGACCTGCCGCGCGATCGTCTCGACCGTCAGCTCGCCTTCGTGCTTCTGGCCGCCGGTCATCGCGACGACGCCGTTGAAGAGAATCTTGAACGTGATGTTGGTGTTGGTCGCGACCGCAAAGCGGATGGCGAGCGATCCCGAATGATTATAGGTGCCGTCGCCGAGATTTTGGAACATATGCTTGCGCGTCGAGAACGGCGCTTCGCCGATCCAGTTCGCGCCTTCGCCGCCCATATGGGTGTAGCCCTCCGTCGAGCGGTCCATCCATTGGGCCATGTAATGGCAGCCGATGCCGGTATAGGCGCGCGAGCCCTCGGGCACATGGGTCGACGTCGAATGCGGACAGCCGGCGCAGAAATGCGGCACGCGAACGGTGACGTCGGTCATCGTCCGGCGGCGATCCTGCAGCTTTTCGAGCCGGCGCACGCGCGCCTCCAGCTCGTCGAGCGAATGATATTTCAACAGCCGTCGGCCGATGGCGATGGCGACGTCATTGGAGTCGAGCGCGCCCTTGACCGGGAACAGCCATTCGCCGCGCTCGTCCTTCTTGCCGATGCAGAGCGGCTGATGCGGCGCGCCGTATAATTCCTCGCGCAGCTGCACTTCGATGAGCGAGCGCTTCTCCTCGACGACGATGATGAGGTCGAGGCCGCGGGCGAATTCACGCAGGCCCTGCGGCTCCAGCGGCCAGGGCGCGGCGATCTTGTAAAGGCGCAGACCGAGATCGTTCGCCTTCACCTCGTCCAGACCAAGATCGTCCATCGCCTGGCGCACGTCGAGATAGGACTTGCCGACGGTGATGACGCCGATCTTCGGATTGGCGCCGCCCGAGGTAATGATGCGGTTCAATCGATTGGCGCGGATAAAGGCGAGCATCGCGTCGCGCTTGCTCTCCTGCATGCGCGCTTCCTGCGCGAGAACCGGATCGCCGGGGCGGATGTTGAGGCCGCCCGGCGGCATGAAGAAAGATGGGGGGACGATCGGGCGGATGCGGTCGAGCGAACCGTCGATCGAGGCCGTCGACTCGACCGTATCCTTGAGGAGCTTGAGACCGACCCACACGCCCGCGAAGCGCGACAGGGCGAAGCCGTAAAGCCCGTAATCGAGGATTTCCTGCACGCCGGCCGGCGACAGGATCGGGATCATCACATCGACGAAATGATAATCCGACTGATGGGCGGTGGTCGAGGATTCGGCGGTGTGATCGTCGCCCATGAGGGCCAGCGCGCCGCCGTGGCGCGACGTCCCGGCGAGATTGACGTGGCGAAAGGCGTCGCCGCTGCGGTCAATGCCTGGACCTTTGCCGTACCAGAGCGAGAAGACGCCGTCGTATTTGCCTTCGCCGCGCATCTCGGCCTGCTGCGCGCCCCAGATGGCGGTCGCGGCGAGATCCTCATTGAGCCCGGGCATGTATAAAATATTATTGGCGTCGAACAGCGCCTTGGCCTTATGCATCTGCGCGTCGACGCCGCCGAGCGGGGAGCCGCGGTAGCCGGTGACGAAACCCGCAGTGTTCAATCCAGCGCGGCGGTCCGCCTCCTTCTGCATAAGGAGCATGCGCACGATCGCCTGGGTGCCGGTGATCAGAACGCGCGACCTGTCGAGATCAAATCGATCGGAGAGCGACGCCTCGGCGAAGGCGGAGCCGGTCTTTGCGTCGCCGGCGGCGATGTCCGCCATTACTGCTCTCCTGCGAGAAATCGGGGCGAAGCGCGCTTGGGACTCTTGCGCTTACACGCTAAAAGCAAGGATCAACCCGTGAACGAATCCGGTTCAAAGACCCAGCCGGGCGGCCTTCCGCCGCAGAGGCGCCCCACTAGCGCCGATTCTATCTCCGCCACCTTATGCCACACGGAAGCGCCTTTTCAAGGACGGATCTGCTAGCATGCACAGGCTGGAAGCGGGAGCCTGCGCCGCGTTTTCGCCGCCTTCGCCGCCTAAGCGCGAGACTCGCATGAACCTGAAAGTAAACTCGATTCTCATCCTTTTGACGACCGCGCTGGGAATTGGCGCGGCCTTCGCGCACCCCCATGTCTGGGTGGCGGTGCGCAGCGAGGTCGTGTTCGCGCCCGACGGAAAAATCGCGGGCGTTCAACATGCTTGGGAATTCGACGAAATGTATTCGGCCTATGCCGTCCAGGGGCTCGGCAAGGACGGCAAGCCGCCCACCCGGGAAGAACTTGCGCCGCTCGCCAAGACGAACGTCGAGTCGCTGGCCGAATTCGAATTTTTCACCTTCGCCAAGCAGAACAGCGCCAAGCTTGCGTTCAAGGAGCCGGAAAATGTGACGCTCGAAGCCAATGACAAAAAGATCGTCTCGCTGCGCTTTTTCCTGCCGCTGCAGACGCCGGTCGCGGCGAAGAAGCCGTTCTCCTTTCAGGTCTATGACCCGACCTATTTCGTCTCCTTCGGACTCGAAAAGAAGGATCCCGTGACCCTCGCGGGAGCGCCGGCCGGATGCTCGCTCAGTCTCGTCGAACCTGCGCCGCTCATGGCGAATGAAAATCAGAAACTGAGCGAAGCGTTCTTTCAGAACATGTCGCCGGGAGCCGATTTCGGCATGAAGCTGGCGACGCGCGCGATCGTGGCCTGTCCGTGAAAATCGGGCATAGGGTGGTTCGGCTCGGCGTCGCCGCCGCGGCGCTGGCCGCGATCGCCGCCTCATCAGCCTGGGGCGCCCCGCGCCATCCGTTTGCGGTCGGCGCGCAGGAGTCGACCGCGGCGGCGACGGGCATCGCCGGGCTGATCCTTGCTTGGCAAAGCAAGTTCCACGCTGAGCTGCACGCCGCCGTGCGCGCGCTGAAGACCGACCCGTCCGCTTTCTTTGCGCTCGCGGCGGCAAGTTTCGCCTATGGCGCCTTTCACGCCGCCGGCCCCGGCCACGGGAAGGCGGTGCTTGCATCCTACATGCTCGCCAATGAAACGGCGCTGCGCCGCGGTCTGCTGCTTGCGGCGCTGGCCGCGCTGCTGCAGGGAGTTGTCGCCATCGCCGTCGTCGGCGCGGCCGCGATGTTGTTCCGCGCGACCGCGAGTCAAATGAGCGACGCCACGCGAGTCATCGAGCTTGCGAGCTATGCGGCGGTCGCGGCGCTCGGGACGCGGCTCGCCTGGGTGAAAGGGCGCGCGCTCGCGGCCGCCGTCCGCATGCCTGCAATCGCCCCAACGGCGGCGCGCGGCTTCGTCTGCGAGGCCATCGACGACCCGACGCATGTGCATGACGCGACCTGCCGCCACGCGCCGGACCCTTCGACATTGGGAGGAGCGAAGTTTCGCCTCGCCGACGCGGCCGCGACCGTCGTCGCCGCCGGACTGCGCCCCTGCTCGGGGGCCATTCTGGTGCTGGTCTTCACCCTGTCGCAGGGGCTTTTCGCCGCCGGCGCCGGGGCGGTCATCGCCATGTCGGCGGGAACGGCGATTACGACGAGCGCCCTCGCCGCGACGGCTGTTTACGCCAAGAGCGCCGCGGTGCGGTTTGGCGCGAAGGATTCGCGGCGCGCGGTCCTCATCGCCCGCAGCGGCGAGTTCATCGCCGCAATCCTCGTTCTGGCGCTCGGCGTTTCGCTGCTCTTCGGCCTCGGGCTGGCGCCGCCCGGGACGGCGTGACGCCGCTCGCGGCGACGCAACATAATGATTGCTGTTGGACATGGCCTCATTCGACGCGAGACGCGCTATCTTGAACAAAAGCAGATAGGCGGTGCGGACGATTCGCAATGCGAGATCGACGCCGCCTCGCGGAGGTCCAGGACGACATGACAAGCGCGGAACAACAACGAGAGGACCCCTACGCGAAGCGGCCGTGGCTTTCGTCCTACCCCGCTGGCGTTCCGGCGGACATCGCCGAATCTTCCTATTCGACGCTGGTCGATATTTTCAACGCGAGCGTTGCGGAATTCGCCGAGCGGCCGGCGATGGAGAGTTTCGGCGCAAGGCTCACCTTTGAGGAGCTCGGCCGCGCCGCGGCGTCCGTCGCCGCCTGGCTGCAGACGCGCGGATTAAAAAAAGGCGATCGGGTCGCGATCATGTCGCCCAACGTCCTCGCCTATCCGGCGACGCTCTTTGGCGTACTGCTCGCTGGCGGCGTCGTTGTGAACGTCAATCCGCTGTACACGCCGCATGAGCTCGAGCACCAGGTAAACGACTCCAACGCGCGCTTCTTGTTCGTGTTCGAAAACTTCGCGCATACGGCGGCCGCCGCCTGGCCGCACATGAAAGTCGAACGTGCGGTGATCATGAAGCCCGGCGATCTGATGGGGCTGCGCGGACTGATCGTTAATCTCGTCTCGCGCTGGGTCAAACGCATGGTCCCCGCCTATCGGCTGCCCGGCTGTGTCGGCTTCGCGCATGTGTTGCAAGCGGGCGCCGAGGAGCCGTTCAAGCCGCCGCAAATCGCGCCGGAAGACATCGCCTTTCTGCAATACACCGGCGGCACGACCGGCGTCGCCAAAGGCGCGATGCTGCTGCATCGCAACGTCGCCGCCAATGTCGAACAGTCGTGGACCTGGCTGAAGCCCTATCTCGAAGGTAAGCCGCTGATCATGGTGACGGCGCTGCCGCTCTACCATATTTTTGGACTGACCGCCTGCCTGCTGCTGGTGGTGAAGACCGGCGGTTGCTGCCTGCTCATCGCCAATCCCCGCGACATCAAGGGCCTGATCGCGACGCTACGGAAATCGCCGTTCACGCTGTTCTCCGGCGTCAACACGCTCTATGCGGCGATCGCCGACCATTCCACCGCCAGCTCGGTCGACTATTCCAATCTTCTTCTGACCATCTCCGGCGGCATGTCGACTCAGGAGGTCGTGGCGCAAAAGTGGAAAGCCTTGACGGGAAAGCCGATCGTCGAAGGCTACGGACTGACCGAAACGTCACCGATCGTGACGGTCAATAAACCGACGATCGCCGAATTCACCGGCGCGATCGGCTATCCGGCGCCGTCGACGGAAATCTCGCTACGCTCGCCCGATGGCGAGCCGGTTCCACTCGGCGAGCGCGGCGAACTCTGCGTCAGGGGACCGCAGCTGATGGGCGGCTACTGGCGCCGGCCGGATGAGACGGCGAATGCGCTGACCCCCGACGGATTTCTGAAGACCGGCGACATCGCGGTGATGGCGCCCGACGGGCTGATCAAGATCGTCGATCGGTTGAAGGACATGATCCTCGTCTCGGGCTTCAACGTCTATCCGAACGAAGTCGAATCCGTCCTGGTCGAACACCCCAAGGTGAAGGAAGCAGCTGTCATCGGCGTGCCGAACGAACATTCCGGCGAAGCGCCGATGGCGTTCATCGTGGCGCGCGACCCGAGCCTCACGCGCGAAGAGTTGCGCGCCTTCGCGCATGAGCAACTGACGAGCTACAAGGTTCCGCGTCATTACGAATTTCGCGAGAGTCTGCCCAAGAGCACCGTCGGCAAGATTTTGCGGCGCGCGCTCAAGGACGAATTTCTCGCGCGCAAGAATACCGTCGCCGATGAGGGACGTGGCAAGAGCGTGAGAACCGAACTCAAAGGCTGACGATCGCACTATGTAGATGCGCCGAAGCAATCGGCCGCCTCGCTGATCGCGTCATAGACGAGATCGAGCTCGGCCGCCTCGACGCAGTATGGCGGAAACACATAGAGCGTCGGCCCGAGCGGACGCATCAGAAGTCCGCGCGCGTTGAAGAAGCGCATCAGATCGAGCGCAATCGTCGCCAGATAGCCGCCCTGCACCATATTGAGATCGAGCGCCGCGATGATTCCGAGCTGGCGGACGTTGGAGAAGCGCGTATCGGACGCAAAGCGCGCAAGCCGCGTCGCCTGCATGTCGCACAGCGCCGCGACGCGGGCGGCGGGTTCGCCCGTCGCCCACACGTCGAGATTGGCGAGCGCCGCCGCGCAGGCGATCGGATTGGCGGTGTAGGAGCTCGAATGAAAAAAGGCGCGCGCGCGCTCCGGCGATAGATGCGCCTCGAAAATCTCGCGCTTGC
>JALHNR010000206.1 GCA_022843525.1 Methylocystis sp.
ATGAACTTTTCGCGCCGAAAGGAGACGGATCCGGCGCCGCCGTCGCCGGAGCGGACAAAAACGCGGGCCTGGTCGAGGAACTTCATCTGCCGCTCACGGTGAGAAGAATCGCGGCCGGCGGGCGCCGAACAGCGTGTGCGCTTCGCCGCGCTTTAATTCGAAGAGCTCGACTTCCATTTCGCCGCCGCGCGCGGGGGCCGGCCGCATGCCGCGGCCGATCGGCCGGAAGCCGAGTTTTTCATGGACATGCAACGACGAGCGATTATCCGGCCGCGCGGCGGAGACGATCCGATCCAGCGAGGTGATTCCGAAGGCGAGGTCGATGAGGGCTCTGGCCGCCTCGGTCGTATAGCCTTGCCCCCAATAGGGCTTGCCGAGCCAATAGCCAAGCGTCGCCGAGCCGCGGCGGTCCGCGCCATGCAGGCTCACAAGCCCGATCGGCTCGTTGGGCCGGTTCTTCGGGGTGATGACGAGATGGAGGCCGCCGCCGGCGCCGTTCTCCGCGCGCACCGATGCGATGAACGCGTCGGCGTCGTGCGGCTCGTAAGGATGCGGGATGCTTGCCGTCATCAGCGCGACGTCGGGATCGCCGACGTGCCGGCGAATCTCGTCGGCGTCAGCCGCGCGCGGCCAACGCAGCCATAGTCGTTCAGTCTCCAGCCGAAAAACGTCGTCGCGGGTAATTTCGGGAAACATTCATGGCTCCAAGCGACATCGGAAATATTGGCCTAAGAGCCTGAAAGGAGAGCGCTCCCCACTGGCTCTTCACGGCGCTTCCGGACATCTCGCCTGAAACGTTCCCGCCTGAATTCGCGAGAGAGGTAGTCGAGACGACTGTCCGCCGGAAGGCCGGCGGCGGGTCGTCCCCTACCGCCTTACTCGGCTGCTGCGGCGGGCGCCGGCGCCACCGATACGCTGGCGCGTCCGCCGCTGGACTTGAATTCGACGACTCCGTCGACGAGCGCAAAAAGCGTGTGGTCCTTGCCCATGCCGACATTGCGGCCCGGACGCCACTTTGTGCCGCGTTGGCGCACGATAATATTGCCGCCGATGACGGCTTCCCCGCCGAATTTCTTGACGCCGAGGCGCCGGCCGTCCGAATCGCGGCCGTTGCGCGACGAGCCGCCTGCCTTTTTGTGAGCCATGGTCTTGCTCCGATCTTCCTATGCGGCGACTGGGGCCGCTTTATCCTGCGTGTCGCGAGAGGGCGGTCAGCTCTCGATCGCGGTGATTCTCACAAGCGTCAGGTCCTGGCGATGGCCGCGCTTGCGCTTTGAATTCTGCCGACGACGCTTCTTGAAGGCGATCGACTTGGCGCTGCGCGTCTGCTCGGCGATCTCGCCGGAGACTTTCGCGCCCGCGATCGTCGGGGCGCCGACCTTGGGGCTGTCGCCCCCCAGCATGAGCACTTCGTCGAAGGTGACGGCGTCGCCCGGCGCGCCGTCGAGCGCCATGACGGTGATCACGTCCCCAGCGGCGACGCTATATTGCTTGCCGCCGGTTTTGATGACTGCGAACATCTTTTTTTCCTGTGTTCGTCCCGACGCTGGCGTTTCCGCCGGCCGGCTTCTTGGCAGTTAGTGGCTTCGCCTCGAACTTGCGCCAGGCGCAAACGAAAAGCGCGGCGAAACCGCCGCGCCGAAGCGACGTTCATCTACCCTTCAAAGCCGGCGACTGTCAATATGTGGGGCGGTTGTGTAGTGGGTGAGTTTGAAATAATGCCTTCCAGGCAGCCCTCCGCAGTGGCATATTAGTAAGATGTCAGATCCAACAGCCTATGTGCTCAAAGTGAGCACCCCTTACATGACCGGAACCGGCTTCGTCGTAGAAATATGGTGGGCGGCCATTGAAGAAGAAAAAGACGCGATAGCTGCGGTTCGAAAGGCCAGCAATAGTTCGGACGACATAGCCATCGAGGTCATTGGTAAGCTAAGCCCCACGGCGAAAGCGGCAGAGGGCATGGCCGCAGGTGTGGTAAGACCGGCGACATGAAAAACCCCAAACGCCCTCGCGACACCAACCAGCTCGCCAAGTTCATCGTGGACGTGGCGACGGGGGAGTGTGAGGATCGGGCGCCGACGCCAGAGGAAGAGGGAAAGGACCCCGCCGCAGTAGCGCGGGGTCATCTAGGCGGCATTAAGGGCGGCAAAGCGCGAGCGGCGGCGCTTACTAAAAAGGATATTCGTCTTCAGGGTCAGAAGGCTGCTCGGGCTCGGTGGTCGCGTTCTTAGGCGAGTCGCCATTCGCCCCTTTTGTCGACGGCTTAAATGAACGATTTGGGTACCACTCCTTAAGCCCCCAAACGCCTCTTCCTACCTTTACGATATCTCCAACTTGCTGAAAGCGCCGAGTCATGACGGCTCCCACCGTGTTGACTGGATCAGCGGACTTCATGACGAGGCCGCCTGCTTGTAGCGCCGTGGCAATCTCAACATTGCCTAAAGCGCATCTACGTATCGTAAGCAACTTCTTTGCGGCGTCGGGAATTGTCATCCCGAGAAACATACCTGCTTGGTTTTCATGGATTTGGCGCATCTTATCAATCGCTGCCGCATCTGGCCCCGCACCGGCCGGAGCCATCGGTTGGACATCGCCTAGGCGTAGCGATTCAAGCAGACGTATCGTCTGGTCAATCTGCTCTCTTTTTGCCCGCAGATCGTTTAAGACAGCATCGTACGGGTTCGGAAACGGTTTTTCCGAAGTCATGGTTGCGGACTCCCGCCGATTCTGGTAATAAGAAGACGCCTTTGAAGTCAGCGATGCTTCGCTAGGCGGCGGCCTACGTGGGTCTGGACATCAGGGGTCGGCGACCCCCTCTAGGCTTTTTTGACCGTCATCTTCTTCGCGACCTCCTCTTCACTACCGGGTTGAGGACCAAAGCGCCGGGATTCAGCCCCGGCGCTTTTCTTTTTGCCCGAGTCTTAGGTGACCGTCAAGCGTCTAGCAAGCGAACAGATGCGGAATTTGTGTGTTTGAGTGTTTTGAGCTTGATTTAGGATCGCTCTCACGCATAATGGTCAGTATGAATAAGCTGACCACTCAAGAGCGCGCCCGCATACTTCATCTTCTTTGTGAGGGTCAGTCGATCCGCGCCGTGCCCCGGCTAACGGGTGCCAGCAAGAATACGGTCACCAAGCTGCTCGTCGACGCGGGGAACGCATGCATGGCCTATCATGACGCTAACCTGCGCAATGTGAAGGCCAAGCGTGTTCAGGTCGACGAGATTTGGAGCTTCACCTACGCCAAGCAAAAGAACGTTGCGACGGCGAAGGCGGCGCCCGCCGACGCTGGCGACACTTGGACCTGGACTGCGATTGAGGCGGATACGAAGCTGATCGTCTCATATTTCGTCGGCGGACGAGACGGTGAATGCGCCCTGTGGTTCATGGACGATCTGGCGTCGCGTCTTGCGAACCGCGTCCAGCTCACTTCAGACGGACACAAAGCCTATCTTGAGGCCGTTGAAGGCGCGTTCGGCTGTGACGTTGACTACGCCATCCTGAACAAGATCTACGGGACCGTGCCGGAAGCCGCGAAGGGCCGCTACAGTCCGGCCGTTTGCCTTGGCGCAAAGAACGAGCGGATTGAAGGCAAGCCTGACCCTGCGCACGTCTCAACGTCTTACGTTGAGCGCAACAACCTCACGATGCGGATGCACATGCGCCGCTTTACGCGACTGACCAACGCCTTTTCAAAGAAGGTCGAAAACCACGCCTACGCCGTCGCGCTTCATATGATGTATTACAATTTCGTCCGCGTTCATTCGAAGCTGCGCATGTCTCCTGCGATGGCCTCTGGAGTGTCAGATCGGCTTTGGGAAGTAGCGGATATCGTCGCGCTGGTGGAGCAAAATGAAAGGGCCACACTTACAAAGCGCGGCCCTTATAAAAATCGCGGTGTATGATTTGATCCGCCATCAATATCCCGGGTCTGTCTCACCATATCCGATCACTACCTTATCCTCTTAGTTGCGAAGCTTACTTGCGAAGCTTATGGAAAGGCTACCATAGCCTTTGATCATTTAATATGGGCTTTAAAATGCCGGATTGCACTCCTCTCCATCTTGTAGAGGCCCCGACTGCGGCGCTCATCGCCGCAGCCTTCGCGACGATCGGATGGCTTTATACCGCACGACGCGCTCGTACGCTGTCACGCAAACAGCACACGATAAATGTGATCCTTCAATCAAGTTTCAATAAGGATTTCAATGAAGCTTCAGTGAAGCTTATACCATTGATAAAAAATGGGAATATTGACTCATTGCAAGATACGTCGCCAGAGCGTGAAGCTTTTAGGCTCGTAGCCAACCATTATGAGTTTCTTTCCGCCGGCATCAGAAATGGGGATTTTGACGAGCAGCTAATGCGCGACTGCGTCAGAGCGCAACTTGTTGAATTTTACAATAAATCATCAAAATTTATTTGGAAACAAAGGGATAGCAGAAGAAGACAAACAATTTATGAGCATTTGGAATGGCTCTACGTCAGATGGGAAAAGGTAAAGCCTCGGTTTTACCAAAGATGGTTTGAGTGCCTGCTGAGCCGACCGATTGCAGGGAAGCGCAAGGGGTAAACTTCTCAAGTTTTCAAACTGACCCACTACCGGCGGTTGGGCATCTCAAAGGCAGGGGCGCTGTCGATTTCGGTCTAGATAGGCTTTCTATTGCATCTGAGGCGTCGACTCTCTTGTCGCGATCCAGATGACGTGCCGGGCGCCGCCACCTTGGCCGTTGGCGCGCACCTTGACTTCATCGACGCGGAACCCGGCTTTGCGGAGGCGCGACGTGAAATTCCGATCCGGCCCCGATGACCAGACGGCCAACACCCCATCAGGGCGCAGCGCCTTGCGGGCCGCCCTCAATCCCTCGATATCGTAAAGCCCGTCATTGGCTTCGCGAGTCAGGCCCTCGGGGCCGTTGTCGACATCGAGAAGGATGGCGTCATACGTCGAGCGGCCAGACCGGATCAGGCGCCCAACGTCCGCTTCCTCGATGCTGACGCGCGGATCCGTCAGGCTGGCGCCGAAGACTTCCGCCATCGGACCGCGCGCCCAGGCCACGACCGCCGGAACGAGTTCGGCGACAACGATCCGCGCTTTCGCGCCGAGGACAGTGAGCGCGGCGCGCAGAGTGAAGCCCATCCCCAGCCCGCCGATCAGAACGCGCGGCTGTGGGCGCGCCTGAATTCTCTCGCAGGAGAGCGTGGCGAGCGCTTCCTCCGAGCCACTGAGGCGACTGTTCATCAGTTCGATATTGCCCAACATGATGGAGAATTCTGCGCCGCGACGCTTGAGGCGGAGTTCGCCCTCGCCGCCCGGTATCGGCGTTGTGTCGAGCAGGGTCCAGGGAATCACTGATAACTCTCCGTTGGAGTTCGAACCCTTCACGAAAAATGGCGCAGCAGCGACAGGCCGGCGAGGAGGCCGGCCACCGCAAGGCCGACCGACGCCACGACATAGAACGTCGCCATCGCCAGTTCGCCGCGTTCGTAAAGCAAAACCGTCTCGAGCGAGAACGCCGAAAAGGTGGTGAAGCCGCCAAGGATCCCGGTCGTGAGGAACAGGCGCCAGTTCTGGGACGCCTCGCCCTGGAAGGCGAAATAGCCGACAATCACGCCCATCAGGAATGAGCCAAGCACGTTCACGGCCAGCGTCCCGAATGGAAAACCGACGCCGATCAGTCGGGCGAGAAGAAGATTGACCCCGTGGCGCGCGGCCGCGGCCAGTCCCCCGCCAGCAAATACGATGAAGAAGCCCATGACGTCGTCCTTTCCAACGAGCGGACGACAAACATGCTGCGGCAGGCGGCGGTTTTGGGCGCGCTCCTCCCGCAGGACGCGCGTCCTTGCGGCAGGAGCCATCAGCCTCATCAGGCGGTTACCGGGAGCCCCATCCCGTGTGCGCGCCAGCTTAGTCGAGCCGGCGCAAACGATCAACCGGCCGCCGCCGCCGTCAGGGCTTCGAACTCTGGTTAATTCAGCTCACTCTCAGCCGCGATGCCCGGCCTTGCGCCCGGCATCGACGCCGGTCAACCGCGAAACGCATCGCGTGGATGGCCGCGACAAGCGCGGCCATGACGCGGTGAGACACCCCCTGGGATTCGGAGCCTTGCAGCCGCCGTCGCCGGAGGGGGAACGCTCGCCGGCCGCAGGCGTTATCCAACCGTTACGAAGGCATTTTTTGGAGAATTGCTATGCATTTACGCCTTGGATTGCGTCTCCGCGCGCTCCTCGCTTCGACGTTCTTCGTATTGTTTGTTTCCGCGCCTGCCTCGGCCGCCAAGGTCGGCGAGATGTGCGCAGGCATCGCCGGCATTCAATGCGACAAAGGCTTGTGGTGCGACCCCGAGCCGGGCCAATGCGGCGGAGCGGACATCGCCGGCAAATGTGTGGAGGTTTCGCAGATCTGCACCAGGGACTATCGTCCCGTCTGCGGCTGTGACGATAAAACCTATGGGAACGACTGCACGCGCCGCGCCGCGAAGATCGCGAAAAAGTCCGACGGCGAGTGCGCGAAACCGTACAGGTGAGCTCTGGCGATGGGCGGCGCAATCGGGCCGCGCCATTGCTTTGGCTAGTTGAAGCAGCCGCTGGCCTGCATCTGCGCGAACCAGATGGCGCAGGCCGCCTTGGCGCGCTCGTAACGCCGGCGGGGAGAGCCGCCGCCATAGCCGCCACCATAGCCGCCGTAACCGCCAAATCCGCGGTAGCCGCCATCGTCGTCGAAATCGTCGCCGGGATATGCTTGGCCGTATCCTTGGCCGTACCCCGGACCATAACCGCCGTGCCCGCCGCGCCGCCCGTACTGATGCTGGCGCATGCAGGTGTTGTAGTTTTGAGCGATCGCGAGGCACAGCGGCGCATTGGCCGCCTGAGCGATCGGCGTGAAGAGGATGCCGAGGGCGCAAGCCGCGCCGACGATAGAGTAGGTCACGAGCCGCATGCGGGCGTTTCCTTGTTTGCGCCCCCCGGCGCTTTTGCCAAGGCATCCTCGCGCGCGCCGGCTGAAACCAAGCTGAACAGCGTCTCAGCGGGCCGCGATCACCAGCCGGCGATGCGTCGGCATGACGAATCGCCGGCGCCAAAGGCGTAATGATCGCCGCAGGCGAAGGCCACCGGCGGTTCGCCGGTCTGTTCGAAGATGTCGTAGCCTTCCTTCAGATTATGCCAAAAGGCGGTCCAGTGCTGATAATTGCCGCCCGCGCCGACGAAGGCGAGCCAGCTGCCGCCGGTTTCCCGAGCGATCGCCTGCTCCGTCAGGCGGAACGGAAAAATATGCACCTGCACTTCGCGCTGGCCGGCGCGCATCGCCGCCTCGACGAAGGCGTAGATTTCCTCGATGCCGCGGTCGGTCATGGCGAAACAGCCGACCGACTTGCACGCGCCATGCACCATGACGAGGCCGCCGGTCCGGCCGTTCTGGCGATCAAAGGCGTTCGGATAGCCGACGTTGAACGCGCGGTGATAATTCGAATGTGGATGCAGCTGCTTCGCCGAGACGCTGTAGAAGCCTTCCGGCGACTGGTAATCGGCTTCCTTGAGCTTTGGCCCGAGCCTGCCTGACCATTTGCAGATCGGATAGGTTTTATAGAGCGAGAAGCGGCTGTTGCTCTTTCGAAGCCAAAGCTCGAGCTGCCCTTCCTGCTTGAAGATGCGCACGAAGACCTGGTCCCCCATGCCGTAGCGGATCGGGGCCTCCTGCTGAAAAGCGTCCTCGGGCGCGGCCCGCAACGTCGGCTCGACGGCGCGCGCCACCTGGGTCGGCGGCGCCGACTCCTGCGCCGTGGGCGTCGCCTCAACCGCGGCTCGCGCCGACGGCTCCT
>JALHNR010000207.1:0-6724 GCA_022843525.1 Methylocystis sp.
CAAAAAATACCTCAGTATCTAACCAAGGCCGGCGAATTGTGACCCTCTTGAGCTCAAAGCTATAGTCGAACTTATCAACATTATGTAGCCTTGTTGTCGACCCGTTTCCCCCGCCACCGCCGCCCACGATAGTAATGAACCCGAGATTCAACCCCCCAAATCCTCGGGAATTTGAGGTTGATTGGCTGAATTCAGAACTCGTGTTGCTACTTGTATATTCAAATTTTGTCCAACCAGCAGCATCGCTCCATTTGTCGACGGCAGGAGACAACTCAGATGCGGGGGCCCTAAATGCGCCTGGAAGGTCAGTTGCAACTAATCCTGACAGACGGTAGTAGCCTAACACATCTCGTCGATTTTCCTGTCTAAGGGCACCATACTTAATATCATGTGCATTGATAATGTTAAATGCCCCAGCGATATACGACTTGTACCCCAGAACTTTCCAGTCCTTATCAATTTGGAGAAGTTCCGCTTGTTTTAAAGCCCTTTCAGCAGGCGTTTTGGAAGTGAAAAGTTCGCCGAACTTTGTAGAATATGACTTTTGATAACTCTTCCAGGCCGAGTATTCAGGCGTATCAGTCGGCGGATTCGTTTTAGCTCGTAATCGATCTTGCGCATCTTTCACTTCTTGCGGCTCAGGCCGAAAAGGGCCGGTCAAGCTATTGAGTAGTTTCTCATATATAGCATCGATTTTCCTTGCTCGCTGGAAAGAGAGGATAACGGGTGTCGTATCGGGGCAGTAATTCGCAAGGTCGTTGACCTGCGATAAATCCTTGGCATCAACAACCGATCCAACCATAGAGAGGCTAAGCCAGTTTTTGTTAGAGCTCCCCGTAAAGCCTAAAGCAGAACGAAGCTTCTCATACAAAACGGACATCGCTTGTTCCGGAGTGTGAGCTTTAGCTTGAGCGCTGACCGACAACGAAACAACTATCACTGGTAAAAGCAGTTTGTTCATCTTGCCCCCCCTTTTTTACCGATTTTCCTGCCAAATGCGGCCCGGCTCTGGATTAGGTATCTTTTGCAATTCCTCGATAACAGCTCCGATGATATATGCCCTCGGCAAACAGATGTATTTACCTTGGTAGCAAGCCTCACTGTTGCTAAAGGTAAACCCGGATAGGTCTGCTGACGTCGCTTTACTCAGTCCATCGATGAAGGATCCATCCATCGGGTCGATTAAGTTTACCTCTAAATTCTTGATTAGGATGACGTTAGAATAGATACGAGGTATTAGTTCGCGATCAGACGCGCCCTCTATTCCATCAGAAATTGTTTGCTCACCGCCTTTCAGACGCCACCCAGTGTCTACAAGAAAGGGATGCTCCAATACTGCTCGACGCAAAGGAACAAACAAATAGTCAAACGACACAATGGCTTTGTCCGACGCCGTCGAACTGCTTCCTTCGTAGGAAACTTTGATCGACAGATTGTATTTCTGAGTGGAAAATGTAAGGCGTGACCAATCCGACCTGCCAAACGCAGCATCTAACGACCGCACGTCAAATTGAGTTTCAGCCCCTAACGCGTTGATCCAACTATCGCGAAGCTCAGTGGTGAAGCCTTGGCTGTAACGCCTCATAACTTGCATTGCTTGCTCTATGTCCACTCTGTAGCCATAAAGACGCCAATCAGTGTCGTTAGACTTGATCTCATCCATAATGAGCAGACGGTCCGTACTGGATAAACTTCTATTAGTTAGCTTTTCTTTTAAGCTGTCGCTCTTTGTTTTGTATTTTGAGTATGAAAGCAGCTGAGGGGACGGAGCATGACTTCTTGTATCCGAATATAGAAGCTTTTCCGCGTCAGCCAGTTCTTGCTTTTGATTGCCGTTAAGCGAAACTTTTCCAATCTCGATCCCGTTTGCTGCATTTACAAGGATCTTAAACAGAGACTCTGCGCTTGGTTGCCCACTGTCGGAAGGAAGCATATCAAAGGTCAGCAATTTCTGTATAAAACTTTTATTTCGCAAAAGGTTATTTTCTACAAGTATTCTGTTGGACAATGCGACGACTTTTTTTTGGTCGCTGGCAGCTAGTGAACTGGCATCTCGAATCGCTGCAATTAGTGCTGCAGCCAACGCTGAAGATCCGGAGGAAGGTTCTGCATAGGCGGGGGCCGACGGCAGCAAAATGACACAGGCGATCAGGCTCTTACAAAATAGCCTACGCATATCTTACTCCAAAATTAATTGCTTCTACTCTTCGGGGAGCGTTCCACGCTTTGTCAATGTTGTCAATATTTGTGACAACGGCAGTTCATGGAAGTTCTGGCCGCACTGCGGACGTTAGGGGACTTTTTGTCGTTTTTCAACGATTTGGCTTGAGCGTGTTCTCGGCTCTCCATTCCGTGGCGAGTCCGAAGAGCGTTTTACCGAAGCAGCTTATTTTCGCGACGACGGCTGCTGCACGAACCTTAGGGTATACCCTCGCGCGACGTAACATCCCCTATCAATAGACATGTAACTTCGGGGTTGACGGCGACTATTAGTGACACTGTAGGGTCGGGCTTAACACCCTGAGGTGACACCCTATGGCTCGAATTGGCTACGCCCGCGTCAGCACCATTGATCAAGACCTCGACACCCAGCTCGCTAGGCTGAAAGCAGAAGGCTGCGGCGTCATTCGCTCGGAAAAGGTTTCAGGCGGAAGTCGCGCCGGCCGAAGTGAGCTGGCGACCATCATTGAGTTCCTTCGGCCTGGAGATGAGCTAGTGGTGACGCGCCTGGACCGACTCGGCCGCGACACTCGCGACGTCCTCAACATCGTTCACGAGTGCGACCAACGAGAAGCGTTCGTGACCGTTCTCGATCCTCACGTGACAACGCGCGGCGAAACCGGTCGAATTGTTATGACCGTTCTCGGCATGGTGGCGCAATTGGAGCGGCGGTTCATCAAGGAGCGTCAGCGCGAAGGCATCGATCGGGCGAAAACCGAGGGCGTATATCGCGGAGGCAAACGTCGGATTGACCGGAAGCAACTGTTCGCGATGGCTGACGCCGGGCACGGGGTTGCCTCTATCGCTAAATCGTTGGGATGCTCGCGCATGCACGTGTATCGCGTTCTTGCCAACGAATGCGAGGAGCAAGGCGCCAGCCTTTAAGACTGACCCGCTCGTAGAGCCACGTCGCACCACTTCAGTGGAGAGATATCGATGGCCGATCCTACCTCGCCGGTGTTCTATGACTGCGAGGCTTCAAGTCTCGACGGCTTTGTGATCGAAGTCGGCTGGGCATACGTTCGGCCCGATGACGGTCAGATTATTTCTGCCTCACACCTGGTTCGTCCGCTAGCTGAGTGACAGATCGCAACAGTCTGGGACGAGAACGCGGAAGCACTGCACGGGATTTCAATTGCAGAGATTTTTGCGCAAGGCACTCCCGTACGCGATATTGCCAACGCCATGAACGGCGGGCTCACCGGACGAGAGCTTTATTCCGATAGCTCGTTTGATGAGGCTTGGCTCAGCCAAATATTTGAGGGAGCTGGGATCGAGCCTTCATTCTGTGTACGCCAAACCAGCGCCGACGCTTTACTTGAGAAAACGGTTACAGATCGAAAATTCGATAGAAGCCGGTATCGAAAGGCCGCGGACGAAGCTGAACAAAGTCGCCGCCACCGCGCCGAGGCAGATGCCCGCATGTGGGCAGAGCTATGGCTAATGATCACTAGAAATACGCCATGACGCCGCAGTGTCAAACCTCGGGTGAGCAGACACATCGGGATGTCCGTTTTTTACCCGGAGCCGACCCCACGAAGGTCTGGTTTGAGGCTGCTTCGTATAGCCAAAACTGAGGGCTGCAGCGCTACTTTCCAAAGCTCAGACCTCGTTTGCGAAGCGGACCAGCAGCAAGCCTTGCAAACCATGGCGGGCCATGGCCGATCGCCAAACGCCACCGCCGGGTCCTTTGAAGGCGGACCGCCAAGCCGCGGTCAGGCGTCCGCCAACGGCAGCAATGAGTCGCTCTGACGCACTTCGAACCGGTACGCTTTGATCAGCTGCTTCACGGAGGCGTTTGAAGGGGGTAAGTGGCGTGCTACATCTGTGGCCTCGAGAAAGGTTGAGATTATGGCCGACACCAAAGTTGTTTTTGTGGCTTTTGCCATAGAGGACCAGAGGCAGCGCGATTTCCTGAAGGGGCAATCGCTTCATCCCCGTGCGCCTTATGAGTTTATAGATATGTCTGTTAAGGAGCCTTATTCCGAGGATTGGAAGGCGAAGGTGCGGACACGCATTAAGCGCTCACACGGTGTTATTGCTTTAGTCAGCAAAAATTCTTTGACGTCTAGTGGTGAAAAATGGGAAATCAATTGCGCGAAGCAGGAGGGTAAAAGAGTACGCGGTATATGGGCCTATTCTGACGATAGAACAAACCTCGAAGGCGTAAACACGTTCGTTTGGAACGATAAGAACATCAGTGATTTCATCGATAGCCTTTAGGGGAAGCAGATGCGCAAGGCCCTTATTGTTGGTGTTGACTATTACGCCTCAGGCGGATCGCTGGCCGGCTGCGTAAACGACGCTCATAGGGTCGCCTCCATGCTGGAAACTCATTCCGATGGTTCGCCCAACTTTGATGTTCGTCTCGTCACCGCGAGCAGCGAGCGCGACCAGGTTCCGTTTCGGAAGCTTAAGGACCTCGTCGTTGAGCTATTCAAATCCGACGACGACATCGCGCTTTTCTACTTTGCTGGTCATGGCCACATTGAAGCGACGGGTGGGTACATCTGCGGCAGTGACAGCACGCGGGGAGACGAAGGTCTGTCGCTTAGGGAAATCATGACACTTGCGGCACAATCCTTGGCCAAAAACAGGATTGTGATTCTCGATAGCTGTCACAGCGGCGCTGCGGGAGTCGATCCGCTTAAGTCAAGCACATCCGAAGTGACGACCGGAACCACGATTTTGACGGCGTCGCGAGCGGATGAAGGTGCGACCGAAATTGGCGGTGGTGGAGTCTTCACCGATCTGTTGGTTGATGCGCTCGGAGGCGCGGCCGCCAATCTTGTCGGAGAGGTAACGCCGGGCAGCGTTTATGCACACATCGACCAGTCGCTCGGCTCATGGGGGCAGCGCCCGGTCTTCAAGACCAACGTCTCCGGCTTCGTATCGCTGAGAAAGGTACGACCGCCAATCGATGTAGAAATTTTGCGGTCCCTTCCGAAGCTGTTCCCCGATCACGGTTTCCAGTACCAACTCGATCCCACCTTTGAACCGGAGCTGCCAAGCCAAGGGGTCAACTCTTTGGCTGACCCGGAGAATACCAAAATATTCGCGCAGTTGCAGAAGTTGAATCGAGTCAATCTGCTTATTCCAAACTCCCAGCCGCACATGTATCATGCGGCCGTGAATTCTGACACGGTCCGGCTGACAGCCCTTGGCGAACACTATCGCCGCCTTGCGCTGAGGAAGCGTATCTAACGTGGGAGAGAATAAATCGTCCGAGCTGCTGGAGAGACTTGCCGCTATCGAGCATGAGCGATGGGCTCATTGGCAGCGCTTCATGCACGAACACGGCAAGCGTCAACCGGACGGAAGCCTCCTGCTGCCGGCAGATCTTGTTGCCAAGTGGGACCGTCTGATTGACACACCGTACACGCAGTTGACGGATAAGGAACGGGAAAGCGATCGGGATCAGGTGCGGCGCTACCTTCCGACGGTGGAAAAAGCCTATGGGAAGTCGTCGCAACCGTAGGAGGGGCCCGCCCATCTGCCGAATTGTGGGGAGATAATTGCGCTGACTTTTCGATAAAAGGCTTCGTGATAAGACAATTTATTTGGGAACGGAAAGCGGAAATGAACAATTGGCGGGCCGTCGCCATAGGCGTAAAGAAAGCGGGAAAGTTGACGGAATTGCCCGGCGCGGTGAACGGCGCAAAAGAGTTCTTTAAGTGGGCCAAAGACAATAATTATGAACCGACCCTCTTAACCGATGAGAAAGAGGCGGTGACGTATGTTGAGGTCCGAAAAGTTATCAAGAGAATTATTGATGAATATCCGGATAGGCTTCTGATTTATTTCGCCGGTCACGGCCTGCAAAGAGCAGATACTCCCGTCTGGCTTTTGTCGAATTGGCAGGACGACGAGAGCGAGACCATCAATGTAGATCTAAGCCTCAGAAACGCCTGCCTCACAGGTTTGCCCGCGATTGGAGTTTTCGCGGACGCGTGTCGGAACGTAACCGGCGACGCGATGAACCTTACGCCGCAGGCGATCTTCAAACTTGCCGATCGAACCAAGAATCCAAACGCTCCGAAAACGCAACGCGACGTCTTTTTCGCTTGCCGCTTTGACGAGATTTCACAGGAAGTCAAGGACGCCGACCCGACCGCCGCTTATGGCGTTTTCACGCAATGCCTAATAAGCGCTCTGAAGGGCGAGGCGCCGGAAGCGATCGCGTCCGGTCCGCCAAAGGCGGTGACATCGGATTCGCTTACGGATTTTCTCGAACAAGCTACCCCGAGAGTTAGCGGGATGTTGCCGGGCGCCGTAGTTCAGACGCCGGAATGCCAACCGAATTGGCGACCGCCAAACGACATCTATTATTCAGGCCCGTTTCCTGCCGCGCCCGTTGCCGACGTTGCGATGAAAATCGCTCTGCAGAGATTGAAGGAAGAAAGCAAGGCGCAAGAATTCAACAGTGAGCGTCTTAAGGAAATAAATGCAACGATTTCGGATTTGGACCGCAGTTTGGATATCTCCTTTGGGATGGTCTTCGACA
>JALHNR010000207.1:6734-7767 GCA_022843525.1 Methylocystis sp.
CCGCGGACTCAACAAGCGGCGGCAGACTCTGACGGAAGGCGCGCGAAAGCGGGTGAGTGAATTGACGGAAAAGTCTCGTACGACGCTCAAGGAGCAATTGGAGCAGCTCCAGGAGCAGAAGAATGCTTTTTGTCGCGAGATCGAAGCGGCGAGGGGACGAGAACGTTTCGAGACAGAACAAGGCTTTACCATTGTCGGCGACACGGCCAAGCAGGTCGTTATCAGCGAATCTGGAACTATTTCGTCAGGCGACATATTTGAAGAAAATGGCGCATGCCAAATACGTGCGGCTCGAAGCGACGCGGCGCACTCAGTCGCCATCAAATTGGCGAGCGGCAATTGGATTGGCACCGTGGCGCTGCCCGGCTTCATTGGCACCATTCTTGTCAAGCATGGTGCAGCGGCAAGCCTGTCGTTCAACGCGGCTAGGAACGGTCGTTATTACACTGGCGAGGACGCGGCGTTTGGCCCACTGATCGCCCGATGGACCGCGCTTATGGGGCAAGGCGAACTTGTTCGCCCCGCGAAGCTTCGCGAGATTGCGTCCGCTCTGCGGCAATTCAAGAGCGCCAACCCCTCTCTAGGAGTTCTCGCCGCCTACGCCTATCAGCGTGCCGGCTTGATCGACGAAATTTCGAGCATAGCGGGCTATTTCGCCAGATCAGGCCAGCCCGTGCCCTTCGACGTGGCTCTACTCGCTTTGGAGGAAATGCAGATTGTCGCTCCTAATCGGCTCGCGATCGAAACGACCTCGCCGTCTGGCGCTGAAAAGTTGTTCGATTCTGTCGCGGGTTCATTTCCTTTGATGACGCGCGGCTGGAGCCTTCTTGAACAGGGCGACGCGGGAGTACTGCCAGTTCTTTTCGATTTACGACAGGAGCTCGTTCCGTCGCTTTGGACGACCCTGTCGTCCGAGGGTGGCGAACGACTAGCGCAATTGTTGACGACGGGAGAACTCTAATGCGTCTCGTTTTTGTGCATGGCATGCGCCAAGAAGGAAAGAATCCCAGTGAGCTGAAGGCGCGATGGGACG
>JALHNR010000208.1 GCA_022843525.1 Methylocystis sp.
AGTTGCTGCGGAAGGACGGCGGCGGCTCGAAGATTTCAGCGAAGCGCGGACTGAGATCTGGGACTGTCTGCAGGACGCCAACCGCGTCTTGATGGAGCGCATGCAGCAGGAAGCGGCGTTGACGGCGGAACTTGCCTCAAAGCTGACGGCGTCGCGCTCGATTTCCGAGACCGCGTCGGTTCTGCAGGATTGGACGAGCAAACATATCGAGATGACGACCGAGGACACACGCCGCCTGGTCTCCGACGCTCAACAGATATTCACCGCCGGCACGCGTTTCTGGTCGGTCTCCGCGCAACCCCCGAGCCCCGAAACCGCTGGACGGTTCATGTCCTAACGTCCCGAAGCGGAAGCCCTCGCGGCTTCCGCTTCATCCCATGCTCTCGTCCTCGCGATCGAGCGTGAAGCCGACCTTCAGCACCACCTGATAATCGCTGACGGCGCCCTTATCGATATTGCCGCGAATCTGGACGACTTCGAACCAACGCAAATTACGCAAAGTTTCGCCGGCGCGCTTGAGCGCTGCGGCCACAGCGTCCTCGACGCTGTCCGGCGATGAGCCGACAAGTTCGACGACCTTATAGACATGACCTTCCATATGAAGCTCCTCACTTTGCGCTTTCGCGAGCCACGCAAATCGCTTGCCTGCAATAGGTAGCGCGGACTTCGCCGCCGACAGCGTCAGCTTAATCGGTCGCCGAAAAGAAACTCCATCGCGCGATCGAGCCTGATATGCGGCAACGGCAGCGGCTTCTGGTCGGCGCCCAGCGCCGCGGCCGGCGGCCTGAATTTGAGAAAGCGGAAGTCGGCCTCTTCATCGGAAACGGCCAGCGCCTCGCCTTTAAACACGTCGCGCGGATCCGCCGGCAACTCGCCCGGGAAAATGGCGCCTTCCGCCACGCCGTCGAACGTCTCGTGGCCAATGCGCTCCCCCGCGACCGGCGTGCCGACGATAGCCGAAAGCTTTTCGCCCTCGTGCCGCACCATCGCTTCGCGGGTGGCGCGCACGGCGGCGAGCGCGATCACGTCGATCGAGGCGCCCACACCCTCGGCGCGCTCGATGGCGCGGGCGGTCAGGTGACGCAGGATCGCTTCGAGTCGGTCATGGCTCGTGTGATGCAGATGGTCGGCCTTTGTCGCCGCGAAGAGAATGCGGTCGATCTTCGGGCGAAAGATCGTCGAGAACAGATTGGCGCGGCCGGTACGAAAAGCCGTGAGGACGCCGGTCAGCGCCGTCTCCAGATCGCGCACCGCCTCTGGACCGGAATTGAGCGCCGCAAGCGCATCGACGAGCACGATCTGCCGATCGAGTCGGGCGAAATGATCCCGAAAGAACGGTCGCACGACCTGCGACTTGTATGCCTCGTATCGGCGCTCCATTTCGCGCCCGAGGCTGCGATAGGGCAACTCGTCGCCCTCCGACACGGGAAGCGGCGCGAACGTCAGCGCCGGCGACCCTTCGAGATCGCCCGGCATCAGAAATCGACCCGGCGGCAGGCTCGATAGCGCGAAACGCTCGGAGCGCGCCAGACGAAGATATTGCGTGAAGGTCTGCGCCAGCTTCTGCGCCGTTTCTTCGTCGTAGCGCGCTTTGACGTCCGTCTGCGCGGTCAGGCCCCGCCACTCGCTTGCGATCATCGCCCGGGCCGAAGCGCTCGCGGCGTCGAGCGTCTCGTGAGACCATTGCGCGTAGGATTTGCCAAGCAGCGGCAGGTCAAGCAGCCATTCGCCAGGATAATCGACGATATCGATGTCGAGACGCGTCGGGCCCTGGCCGAAGCCTTTGCGCAGCGACCAGCCCTTCGAGCGATATTCGAGCGTCACCCGCAGTTCGGAAATCCGCCGCGTCGATTGCGGCCAGTGCCGGTCCAGCCCGGTGAGCGCCGCGAGATGCTCCTCGTAAGCGAAGCGCGGAACGCTGTAATCTGGCTGCGGATCGAGATGCGCCGA
Organism: Methylocystis sp.; assembly: GCA_022843525.1. Lineage (GTDB taxonomy): Bacteria > Pseudomonadota > Alphaproteobacteria > Rhizobiales > Beijerinckiaceae > Methylocystis. Next base: position 1,951 of record JALHNR010000208.1, read on the forward strand.
GGTGATGCGGCCTTCGGCCAGCGCGCGAAACACCGGGAGCTGAGTCTTGCTTTCGCCGCCCTTTTCCGGCCGCGCCGCTATCGCCCGCGTCAAATGGTGCACAAGCGCGGTGATGAAGACCGTCTTGCCGGCGCGCGACAGGCCGGTGACGCCAAGCCGCAGGCGTCCGCCGGCGAGATAGTCGGCGACGCTCTCGGTGGCGATGCGCGTTTCGAACAGCAGATCGGATAATTGCGACAAGGGCGCTCCGGGTCCGCCGACCTATAGCATCACGTCGCGTCCCATCAAGAGACGCTGGTGAGAACATGTCGCGCCGCAAACCAAGGTGAAGACTGGCTAGAAGGATTCCGCGCCGGATGGGAGACGAGTTCCTACCGCGGCGCGGCGCGCATTGTCACCGCTTCGACATCGGCACGTAATCGCGCTGCTTTTCGCCCGTATAGAGCTGACGCGGACGACCGATGCGCGATCCCTGGTCCTCGATCATCTCCTTCCATTGCGCAATCCAGCCGACGGTGCGCGCGACGGCGAACAACACGGTGAACATCGCCGTGGGGAAGTTCATCGCCTTGAGCGTGATGCCGGAATAGAAGTCGATGTTGGGATAGAGTTGTTTCTCGATGAAATAGTCGTCGTGCAGCGCGATGCGCTCGAGCTCCAGCGCGACGTCGAGGAGATCGTCCTTGACGCCGAGTTCGTTCAACACTTCGCGCGTCGTGCGCTGCATGATCTTGGCGCGCGGGTCGTAGTTCTTATAGACGCGGTGGCCGAAGCCCATGAGACGGAACGGATCGTTCTTGTCCTTGGCGCGTGCGATGAACTGGGGAATGCGGTCGGGCGTGCCGATCTCGGCAAGCATTTTCAGCACCGCTTCATTGGCGCCGCCATGCGCCGGCCCCCAGAGCGAGGCGATGCCCGCCGCAATGCAGGCGAAAGGATTCGCCCCAGACGAGCCAGACAGTCGAACAGTCGAGGTCGACGCATTCTGTTCGTGATCGGCGTGCAGGATGAAGATGCGGTCGAGCGCGCGCGACAGCACCGGATTGACTTTATATTCCTCGCAGGGAACCGCGAAGCACATGCGCAGGAAATTCGACGTGTAGTCGAGATCGTTCTTTGGATAAACGAACGGCTGGCCGATCGAATATTTATAGGCCATCGCCGCGAGCGTCGGGATCTTCGCGATCATGCGCGTCGAAGCCACCATGCGCTGGGTGGGATCGGCGATGTTCGTCGAGTCGTGATAAAAGGCCGAGAGCGCGCCCACGGAGGCGACCATCACCGCCATCGGATGCGCGTCGCGGCGGAACCCCTGGAAGAATCGCGCCATCTGCTCATGCACCATTGTGTGGCGCGTGATCCGATAGTCGAAATTCGCCTTCTCGGCGGCGGAGGGCAATTCTCCATAGAGCAGCAGGTAGCAGGTTTCGAGAAAGTCGCCATGTTCGGCGAGCTGTTGGATCGGATAGCCGCGATAGAGCAGAACGCCGGCTTCGCCGTCGATAAAGGTGATCTTCGATTCGCATGATGCGGTCGCGGTGAATCCCGGATCGAAGGTGAACATGCCGGTTTCGGCGTAGAGATTGCGGATGTCCGCAACGGATGGCCCCAGCGTGCCATCCTTGATCGGCAAATCGACCGATCCGTCGCCGACAGTGAAGATAGCATTCTTCTCCGGCATACCCGTTCCCCTCTCAACCGCTCCCGCGCTCGCAACGAGCCGGATCGCGGCGCGACGCGCGCGAAAGCTATGCATGAATTGCGTCGCATTCGCGATGTCGTCGCTTTCACGCGCACGCCGATGCGTTGCATTCGGTTTGTTGTGCGGTGCAAAAAGCTATATCAACCGCAAGGGCTGTCAAGCGCGCGCCACGCGTTTCGCGCGTAGAGATGACATGTCCCGCAGTGGCGCGGAAATCGGCGCGGCGCCGAAAATCGCGTCAGCGATTTTTACGTGCGCCAAAGCCGCGGCGACGCGACGGCTTATCCGACGGCGGCCTGATCGGAAATTCTCGCAAGACTTTCCTCGCGCCCCAAAATTTCCAGCACGTCGAAAATGCCCGGCGACGTGGCGCGGCCGGTGAGCGCGGCGCGCAAAGGCTGTGCGAGATCGCCGAGTTTGACGTCAAGCGCTGTCGCAAGATCGCGCACAACCGCTTCTGCATCTGCGGCCGTCCACTTAGGAAGCGCTGCAAGTTTCTCGACGAGCTTCGCAAGCCGCGCGCGCGCGTCCGCCGAAAGCAGCTGCGCCGCCTTTGCGTCGAGCGACAGCGGACGCTGCGCGAAGAGAAAGCCCGCGCCGTCAAGAAGTTCGTTCAAAGTCTTGGCGCGGGCCTTCAGGCCCGGCAAGGCGGCGCGCAACTGCGCGCGCGTTCCGTCGTCGAGCGCTTGCGCGATCGCGCCGCCGCCTTCGAGATAGGGAAGCGTCGCGACGAGCAAGTCCAGCAGCTCGTCATCATCGCTATCGCGCAGATAATGGCCGTTCATATTTTCGAGCTTGGCGAAATCGAAACGCGCCGGCGAGCGATGCACCTGCGCGAGATCGAACGACTCGACCATCTCCGGCGTCGTGAAGAACTCCTTGTCTCCCTGCGACCACCCCAATCGAACGAGATAATTGCGCAGCGCCGCCGGCAGGTAGCCCATCGCGCGGTAAGCGTCGACGCCGAGCGCGCCATGGCGCTTCGAAAGCTTGGCGCCGTCCGGTCCGTGAATCAGCGGAATATGCGCGAAGGCCGGAATCGTCCAACCCATCGCCTGATAAATATGCGTCTGTCGCGCAGCATTGGTGAGATGATCGTCGCCGCGAATGATCTGCGTGACGCCCATGTCGTGATCGTCGACGACGACCGCAAGCATGTAGGTTGGCGCGCCGTCCGAGCGCAGCAGAATGAAATCGTCGAGATCCTTGTTCTGGAAGACGACGCGTCCCTGCACGGCGTCGTCGACGATCGTCTCGCCGTCCTGGGGCGCCTTGATGCGCACGACATAGGGCGCGCCGGCGGGCGCCTCGGAGGGATCGCGGTCGCGCCAGCGGCCGTCGTAGCGCCAGGGGCGCTTTTCCGCCTTAGCCTTCTCGCGCATCTCCTCGAGCTCCTGCGCCGTGGCGTAGCAGCGATAGGCGTGACCTTGCGCCAGCAGCTCTTCGGCGACCTCGGCATGGCGCGGCGCCCGCGAGGACTGATAGACGATGTCGCCATCCCATTCGAGGCCGAGCCACTGCAGGCCATCGATGATGGCGCCGATCGCCGCTTGCGTGGAGCGCTCACGGTCGGTGTCTTCGATACGCAGCATCATCCGGCCGCCGTGCTTCTTGGCGTAAAGCCAGTTGAACAGCGCCGTACGCGCCCCGCCGATATGCAGAAAGCCGGTGGGCGACGGAGCGAAGCGGGTGACGACCTGTGACATGAGCGCGGCGAATTCCTCGATTTGGGTCGGCCCGTCTAACACGGCACACGCGAGGCGAACATAGTTCGTCACGAGGATGGTTTAACCAAAGCGTGAACATAGGGCTTGCGGAACGCAGTGAGAACCGATATCGTTCTGTTCATGATTTGTTTAGGTTATCGAGCCAGAAGCTGCGGCTCAGCCAAAATCAACGATTCGGCTTGCGGGGCGGTGCGGCGATGCTGACCAAAAAACAAAACGATCTATTGCGCTTCATCCATGAACGTCTGAAGGAGTCGGGCGTGCCGCCGTCCTTCGACGAGATGAAGGACGCGCTCGACCTGCGGTCGAAGTCGGGGATTCATCGGCTGATTCTCGCGCTCGAGGAACGCGGCTTCATCCGCCGCCTGCCTAATCGCGCCCGCGCGCTCGAAGTTCTGCGTCTGCCCGAATCGGCCACGCCGCGCACCGCCGGCGGGCGCAACGGCAAGTTCTCGCCGTCCGTCATCGAGGGGAATCTCGGGCGCGTCCGGCCGCTCAACGAGCGTTTCGAGGACGAAAGCGACCATCGGGTCGCCATTCCGGTCATGGGACGCATCGCCGCCGGCACGCCGGTCTCCGCCATCCAGAATCGCAGCCACACGATCAGCCTGCCGCCCGACCTGCTCTCGAGCGGCGAGCACTTCGCGCTCGAAGTGCGCGGCGATTCGATGATCGAAGCCGGAATTCTCGACGGCGATACGGTCGTCATCCGCAAGCAGGACAGCGCCGACACCGGCGACATCGTCGTGGCGCTGATCGACGATGAGGAGGCGACGCTGAAGCGTCTGCGCAAGCGCGGCGCCTCGATCGCACTCGAAGCCGCCAATCCCGCCTATGAGACGCGGATCTTCGGCCCCGATCGCGTGCGCATTCAGGGCAGGCTCGTGAGCCTGCTGCGGAAATATTAGTTTCGCGGGCGTTGGCGCAACGCCGCTACTCAAGCGGCTCCATCGCGCGCGCATCTTCCGCGCTGCGCTCTTCATCGCTCAGCGGCGCGGTAAATCCGGATGCGCGGCGATTTCGGGGCGCCGGCGACCAGGGCCTATCCTCGTCGATCGCGCGCGCGGTCGTCCATTCGACGCCCTCCGCCTTAAACCTCAAAGCCAGCGCCCCTGTTTCGGACAGTCTGCGGCGATCGATCACGATCGGCGCCGCGCAGCCCGCCGGTGCATAGAGCGGCGTCACAATGACGGCGGCGCGCGCGCAGTCTTCGAAAAAGCCGCCGCGCCCGGCGACGAGCGCGACAAAGCGGCCGTTGACGGCCTTCGCCACGCACCCCGTGTCGTCGCAGGCGACGCCGCTCCTGGCGTCCGCGGACGGGCGCGCGTCTCCGTCCGCCCTCAGCCATTGTTCCGCGGCGAAAGCGCTCGGCTTTTGCCCCAGGACGGCGAGCTGTCCGGACGGCAGGCGCAGCGCAGCCGATTCTCCGGTCGCCGGCACGGCCAGATCAAAGGGGGCGCCGCTCCTCGCGCCCATCATTCCGATCAAGGCGAAAGGAACAGCGAGCCCGCGCCACGCCCAAGTTCGCCAGAGCACCAGCGACAAGACCGCAAGCGAAAGGAACAGGATCGCCCAGGGCGCAAAAGCTTTGACCGGCAGACTCGCGCCGGGAGCGCTCGCGATCAGCCCAGCGAGATAGGTCACGAGGTCGATGCCCAGCTTGAGATAGCGCCAGATGAAGCCGTCGAGGCCCAAGGGGTAAAGCGCGGCGCCGACGAGCGCGCAAGGAACGGCGAAGAATTCGATGATCGCCAGCGTCAGCGGATTGCCGATCAGCACATAGGGGCTCAGCTCGTGAAAATCATTCGCCATGAATGAAGCGGTCGCCGAGGTCGCGCACAGCGTTGCGAAGATCGCCGCCCCGGGTCCATGCAGCAGGCGCTCGGCGACGGATTCGCGAAACGCTCCCCATCGCCCTCGCGGCGCGCGATCGTCGATGCGGCGCTTCGCGAGATATTCGCCGCGCCATTCGTACACCGCGATCAATGCCGCCACCGCCGCGAAAGAGAGCTGAAAGCTCGCGCCGAGCAACGCCTCCGGCTCGAAAGCGATGATGAAGAGCGCGGCAAGCGCCAGATTGCGCATCGACAGCGATGGACGATCGAAGAGAACCGCCGCGAGCATGATGAGAGTCATCACGAGCGCGCGCTCGGTGCCGACGCGAGAGCCCGTGCCGATGTCGTAGAGAATGGCGCCGAGCATGGCGAGCGCCGCCGCCCATTTCTTGATCGGATAGTTGAGCGCGAGCGTTTGCGACGTCGCCAACAGGCGACGAAAGCCGACGAAGAAGATGCCCGCGACGAGCGTCATCTGAACGCCGGAAATGGTGATGATGTGAAATATGCCCGCCCGGCGA
>JALHNR010000209.1 GCA_022843525.1 Methylocystis sp.
AGTGCAGTAGCAAAATGCGCGGCCGCCAACGAGCGGCTCTGATGGCCCATGGGAGCGGGGAGCGCGTGCGAATGCGCAAATCGAACCATCGAGTATAGGCGGTCATCGTAATGGTTCAGATTTGTCGGCAACCGGCATGGTTGAGGCTCTCGCAAACGCGCCACGGCAAAATATCCCCCACGCAATCCAATGGCAAAATTGTTGCCTCCTGCATGTCGGCTGGGTTGCAAGTCGTCGCAAGTCCGGTGGCCGTCTGAAGAACAAATTGTCGCCTTTCGACTTGGTGCAAACTCCCAGCGCGACGGCAACTCGACTCTCCGAGAAAATACATCCGATGGACGGGCTGGCCGCGTTTGGAGACCGCGAGCCGCGCGCGTTCAGTGCGCCATGCTGATGCAGTCGCTTGCACGAATTGTGGTCGTCAGCGGACACGGATTATCGCGCAGTCGGAGGCGGCGAACTTTCGAGGATCGACCTTCGCGGCGCGGTGGCGTCGTAAATTTTCCTTGCGAAGGTGCTTTCATCAGCGTAGTATTATGGCGCATGTTAGCGTATATTTGGCGATGTGTGAAGTTACGGCAAGATAAAAGCAACGATGTTGCTGCGGCTTGGTCTGCACATTACTATTTGATTTCATGAAGACATTGCACAGGCTGCGACGGCACTGCACAAGGTGCGCTTGAGCTAGTGCAACCGCCAAGAGTTTCATACGACACGCTTTTCTCAGTGCCGGCCCTTACCTCGCGCTTTTTTGACCACGGATTTCGGGTCCACTCGCCAACGCATTCGACAGAGCAAGCCGAGAAGGAGAAAGAGCGTCGTGATTGGCGTTCGCTCGGCGAGCAAAGCAGTCGCGCGTTGAGTCGTTTTCGGGACTTGCCGCGTTCGTCGCGGACGCGTCGGCGTCGTGGCTGTCCTGGGCCGTATTTTTGAACGGGGCACCCGTCCGAGATCGGTCGCGGCGCGCGCCGCGACCGGATCGCCGAGGAGGATACTCCCGCGCGCAGATCGGCTATGAGGCCGTGAAGGGAGTCATGCCACATTCTCGGCATGACTCGTTCACAGAATTCTCGCCGCCGACGACTCGCAAAGAGTGGCGTCGCGCCCGACGACCTCTATGACTATGCGAGGCCGCCGAGCCGGCGTCCGGGCCGTTCGATCCGCAACGATCCGGCGACGTGGATCGTCAAGGACGATTGGCCCGAGACCGTGCCGGTGACCGACGCCGAGGTCGATGCGTTCGAGGCCTGGTTCGGCGATCTGTTCAATGAACTGTTTTCGACTCGCCATTGAGGCCACCAAGGTTGAGGAGAACGTCATGTCCACGCCTGTCCGCGCCACGCCCATACGCGCCGCTCTCTATTTTCGTGTCTCAACCGGCCGGCAGGCCGACAGCGATCTTTCCATTCCGGATCAGCGCCGGCAGGCGGAGAATTTTTGTAAGGCGCGGGGCTGGGAGGCGGTCGCGGACTTCGTCGAGCCGGGCCAATCCGCCACCGACGATCGGAGGCCCGAATTCCAACGGATGATCGAGGCGGCGACGACCAAGCCGCCGGCTTTCGACGTGATTGTCGTCCACAGCTACAGCCGCTTCTTTCGCGACCAGTTCCAACTGGAGTTCTACGTCCGGCGGCTTGCGAAGAATGGCGTGCGGCTCGTCTCGATCACCCAGGAACTCGGCGACGATCCGATGAGCAACATGATCCGCCAGATCATGGCGCTCTTCGACGAATATCAATCGAGAGAGAATGCCAAGCACACCTTAAGGGCGATGAAGGAGAACGCCCGCCAGGGCTACTGGAACGGATCGCGCGCGCCGATCGGCTATCGCATCGTCGACGCCGGCCAGCGCGGCCAGAAGACGAAGAAGACGCTGGAGATCGATCCGATCCAGGCCGAGACTGTGCGGCTGATTTTCAAGCTCGCGCGCGAGGGCGACGGAACTTCCGGCGGCATGGGCGTCAAATCCATCGTCAACCACCTAAACGCGAACAACATACGCACGCGCGACGGCGGACGCTGGGGCCTCGGCGCGCTTCACAAAGTTCTGACCCGGACGACCTATATCGGCCGCCACCAGTTCAACACCCATCATTGGAAGACCAGCGAGCGCAAACCCGAGACCGAGATCGTCGAGATGGCCGTCCCGCCGATCATCGACGCGGCGCAGTTCGAGGAGGTTCAGGCCCTGCTCAAGAGCCGCAGCCCGGCGCTAATCGCGCCGCGCGTCGTGAGCGGGCCGACGCTGCTGACCGGCATCTGCTTTTGCGCCGGCTGCGGCATGGCCATGACGCTGCGCACGGGCAAGAGCGGGCGCTACAGCTACTACACTTGCTCGACCAAGGCGCGGCAGGGGGAGACCGGCTGTAAGGGACGAACGGTCCCGATGGAGAAGCTCGACGCCCTGGTCGCCGATCATATCGAGCGCCGGCTGCTCAAGCCCGAACGACTCCAGGAAATCCTCTCAACCGTCCTAAACCGCCGGGAGGAGCGCGCGGAGCGCCGATCGGAGCACATCGCAGAACTGCGCAAACGCGCCGCCGAGGCCGACGCCAAGCTGATGCGCCTTTACGAGGCTATCGAGAACGGCATTGCCGATCTTTCCGATCCGAGGCTCAAGGAGCGCGTCGCCGAGCTAACGGCGATCCGGGATCAATCGCGCATCGACGCCGACCACGCTGCGGCGGAAATCGAGAGGGCTGGGCCGATCCTCACGCCGCAGGCGCTGGCCACATTCGCCCGGCAGGCGCGTAAGCGGATGCGCGACGCCAAGGGCGGCTACCGCCGCGACCATCTGCGCGCCCTCGCCCAGAGGGTCGAAGTCGACGAGCAGGAAGTTCGCATCCTGGGCCACAAGAGCGCGCTCCTGCGAACGCTTGTCGCCGCATCAGGCGGGAAATCGGCGGGAATTGGCGTTCCCAGTTTTGTTCCGAAGTGGCGCGCCCGAGAGGATTCGAACCTCTGACCTCTGCCTTCGGAGGGCAACGCTCTATCCAGCTGAGCTACGGGCGCAGGCGCGCTGCTTTTCTACAGGAAGCGCGGATGCGCCGCAACGGCGGCGTATGCCCGAGACGATCTTTCGGCGACATGCTAAGGCGAAGCCCTAAATCCTCAGGCGCACCTGTATCTTGAGAGACTGTCTTGGCATTACTCGGTCAATGGCTGGAGCGATTCCGCAGCGCGCGCGACAAGCTTGTCGCCAATCCGCGATTCCAGCGCTGGGCGTTGAAAAATCCCCTCACGCGGCCCTTGGCGCGGCGCGGCGCGCGCGCTGGCCTCGACCTCGCCGCCGGCTTCGTCTACTCCCAGGTTCTCGTCGCCAGCGCCCAACTGAAGCTCTTCGACATATTGCGCGACGGTCCGCTCAGCCTCGACGCGCTCGCGTCGAAACTCGCGCTGTCCGAGCCCGCAGCGCGGCGCCTGCTGGAGGCGGCCGCTTCGCTGGGCCTTGCCGAGCGACGCGGCGCAAAATACGGGCTCGGATTGCTCGGCGCCGCCTTCGCCGGCAATCGCGCGGCGCTCGCGATCGTCGAACATCAGCCGCTGCTTTACGCAGATCTCGCCGATCCCGTGGCGCTGCTGCGCCAGGAAAAGCGCGGGCGGCTCGCCGATTATTGGCCCTATTCGGATGGCGAGGCGCCCGAATCGCTCTCGGCGCAACAAGTCGGCCCTTACAGCGCCTTCATGGCGGCGACGCAGCCGATGGTCGCGCAGGAAGCGCTCGACGCCTACGATATTTCGCGTCATCGGCGCCTCTTGGACATCGGCGGCGGCGAAGGCGTGTTTCTCGCGGCCGCCGGCGCCCGCGCGCCGCATTTGCAGCTTGCGCTCTTCGATCTTCCCGCCGTGGCGGCGCGCGCCAAAGAGCGGCTCGAAGAGGCAGGCCTGCTCTCGCGCGCCGACATTCATGGCGGCGACTTCCTCAACGATCCTTTGCCTGAAGGCGCCGACGTCGCGACGCTCATCCGCATCGTGCATGACCACGACGACGCTTCGGCGCTGAAGCTCTTGCGCAATGTACGCAAGGCGCTCGCGCCCGGCGCGACGCTGCTCATCATCGAAGGCATGTCCGGGATCAAAGGCGCCGAGCCGCTCGACGCCTATTACGGCTTCTACACGCTGGCCATGGGCCGCGGCGAGCCGCGCCGCGTCGAAGAGATCGAGGCGCTGCTGCGCGAAGCGGGGTTTGGCAAATTTCGGCTCTTGCGGAATGCATTGCCGGCGCTTGCGAGCATTCTCGTCGCCGAGGCGGTGTGAGCCGCCGTTTCAAACAGCGCATACCGCGCGTGCGGCGCGCTACTGCCGACGCTCTCCGAACAGCGCGCCGACGACGATGCGATCGCTTGCGAGCCAGTCACCTATCGGCGTTTCGCCGCGAGTTTCGCGCGCCGAACAATTTCCCGTCCAACGACCAGCGGCCCGCTCCCGAAAGCAGCATGAAGAGCGCGCCGAGCAACATCGCATAATCCAGTCGGGCCTCATGCGTCATGCTGAAAAATCCATAGCGCTCCAGCTTGCGCACGCTGAAAATCCACCAATCGCGCCCGAACAAAACGGGGATTTTCGTGCTCACGATCGCGACCGCCATGACAACGATCAGAGGAATCGCCGCGATTCGATTGAACAGGCCAATCGCCATGAGAATGCCGCAGACAACCTCCGTCCCGCCGACAAGGGGACCGGTGACGTCCGGCCAGGGAATCCCGATTTTCGCGAAACGGCCCGCGCCGAGCCAGGCCGGGTCCGAGAGCTTGAGATACCCTTCCGTAACGAACACACCGGCAAGCATGAGTCGAATGACGATAGCCCAGCGAGAGTCGCCCGGCGACAGGATAAACTCCCGAAAGGTCACTTGCGTCGCTCCATTCAAGAGAAAAGGTTCAAGGCGCCGCAACCCAGCGGCCATCAATCCCGGCGGGGCCTTGCAAGGTCGAATATGACCTGATTGTTCATGAACTCCAGTTTTTCCGCCTGGTGACAGGACTGGCAAGCCGTTCGGGCGCTGTCGAATCCGTCCCAGGCCTCACGCTTGTCGCCTGAGGCAAAGGCTGCGCGAATTTTCGTCCAGGAATCGTTGAGGAACAGTCTTCGCGCACTTTCGCCTCGCGCGGGCCTTTTGGCGACGCCGTTCTCGATCGTCGTTTCGATCTTGTCCCAATGGTAGACGGCGAGTTCATAGTTTTCACGTTGCAGAGCATCGTGCAGCCGCTCGAAACGCTCGCCAACCTCCCACATGGGCTGATCGAACCCTCGCATTTGCTGCTGAAGGAGTCGGAAACGAGCATTGTCGCTTTCAGCGCGGAGCAGCCAATCGTTTTGCGAAAGCTCCTCGGCTTCCGCCGCGGAGCCGTGAGAGCCGGCGCCCACGAGAAACAATTAGCGCGATAATGTTTGCTTTTTTCACTCGCTGACCGTCCCTCGCCGTGTTCAATCGAAGGATCGCAGACTGCGGGCGATCTCGAAACAATTGTAGTGGACGACAATCTATTTTTGGCAGTCCCCAATATTCGAAAATCAGACGAATGTCTCCGCAACTCCCACGGCGGAGGCGACGACAGTGCAGAGGCGTTTCTTAGTGCGCCCTTCTCCACGCAATCAGACCCGCCGTCGATCCGTCCAGCCCTTGCGTCGACTCGTTGCTGTTCTCGACGATTGGCGCCAAACGGTTGGCGAGTTCCTTGCCAAGCTCGACGCCCCATTGGTCAAAGGGATTGATGTCCCAGATCACCGACTGAACGAAGACCTTGTGTTCGTAAAGCGCGACGAGTCGACCGAGCGTGCGCGGATCGAGATGTCGGTAAAGCAGAACGCTGGACGGGCGATCGCCTGGAAACGTCTTATGCGGCGCGAGGCGTGCGATTTCTTCCTCGCTCAGCCCCTGCCCGCGCAATTGCACTTTCGCTTCCGCTAGCGTTCGACCGCGCATAAAAGCTTCGGCCTGCGCCAGGCAGTTGGCGAACAGCAATTCATGATGACGTTCGTCGGCGGCGGTGGGCTCAGCCGCGACCAGGAAATCGATCGGGACGACGTCCGTTCCCTGATGCAGCAGCTGAAAGAATGCGTGCTGGCCGTTGGTGCCGGGCTCGCCGAAAATCACGGGGCCGGTCTCATAATCGACAGGTGCGCCTTCGCGCGTCACCGATTTGCCGTTCGACTCCATGTCGAGCTGTTGCAGATAGGCCGGAAACCGCGCGAGCCGCTGATCATAAGGGATGACCGCATGCGCGGCGCATCCCATCACGTTTCTGTGCCAGACGCCGAGAAGTCCCATCAGCACGGGAATGTTTTGCTCAAGCGGCGCTTCGAGAAAATGCGTGTCGATGTCGTGGCCCCCTTGCAGAAACTGCAGGAAATGCTCCGGCCCCACGCCGATCGCGAGCGCAAGGCCGATCGACGACCACAGCGAATAGCGCCCGCCGACCCAATCCCAAAAGCCGAAGACGCGCGCGGGATCGATTCCGAATTCAGCGACCTTATCGAGCCGCGTCGAGACGGCGGCGAAATGCGACGTCACCGCAGCTTCGCCGAGCGCGGCGACGACTCGGGCGCGCGCGCTTCTCGCATTCGCCATCGTCTCCTGAGTCGTAAACGTCTTCGACGAGATGATGAACAGCGTGCGCGCCAGATCGAGATTGTGCAGCGTATCGGCGAGATCGGCGCCGTCGACATTGGCGACGAAATGCATGCGTGGACCCTCGCCGCGATAGGGCGAGAGCGCGCGCGAGGCCATCGCCGGACCCAGGTCCGAACCGCCGATGCCGATATTGACCACATCGCTGAACGGCGCGCCTGTCGCGCCGCGGATGTCGCCGGAGCGCACCGCGCGCGCGAAGGCGAAAACCTTGTCGCGTTCGGCTTCGATCAGCGGCCGCATGTTTTCGCCGCCGACAAGAAGCGGACGCGACGAGAGATCGCGCAGCGCCATATGCATGGCGGCGCGCCCTTCGGTGTTGTTGATGCGTTCGCCCGAAAACAATGCGTCGCGCCTGGCTTCGAGATCACGCGTCTTCGCCAGCGAGGTCAGCAATGCGATCGTCTCGCGCGTCACTCGGTGCTTGGAGAAGTCGAAGAGAAAATCGTCGAGCTTGACGCTGAAATTTTTAAAGCGCGCGGGGTCCTCGGCGAAAAGGTCGAGCGTTCGCGTCAGCTCCAAAGCGGAAGCGTGAAATTTCAGTGCGTCAAAAGCGACGGCGACGGCGTCCGACATTCTTTTCTCGAAGAGCAAGCGCGTTTTCCTTTGGGATTTGCACCCGATTCGTAGGCGGCGGGCGTGCAACGACTTTACGCCAACAAGGCTGGACCCTAAATTTTTACTGTATTGTGACAGAGGGATGTGAAATCCATATCTGTTACATGACGCTTTTCTGACAGCAGGACGACGATGGACGCGATTCATTTCCTCGATGTGCGCAACGGCGGCCCTGTCGCACATGCGCAGGCTCGGGTCCAGGCGGCGACCGCGCTCCGCAAGGCCTGTCTTGGCGCGGCGGCGCCGGTCGGCCGCCTGTGCCTGCCGTCAATCGACCGTATCGCCGCGAACTGGCTGAAACGCTCGGCCTCCGCCTACCGGGCGGAGCTCGAGCGCATCGTCGCCATTCTCGGTTTTCCCGGCGCGATGACGCTGAACATGTCCTATCTCTTCGCCTGCACCACGCAGGCTTATGAGGACGAGCGCGGGCTGCCGCGCCTGCGCCGCACGCTCGACTGGCCCTTCCAGGGCCTC
>JALHNR010000210.1 GCA_022843525.1 Methylocystis sp.
GACGATCCAGGTCATTCCGCATGTGACCAACGCCATCAAGGAGTTCGTCCTTGAGGGCAATGAGAACGTCGATTTCGCGCTGATCGAGATCGGCGGCACGGTCGGCGACATCGAAGGCCTGCCGTTCTTCGAGGCGATCCGCCAGCTCAAGAACGATCTGCCGCCGCATCACTGCATCTATATCCATCTGACGCTCCTGCCTTACATCCCGAGCGCCGGCGAGTTGAAGACGAAGCCCACGCAGCATTCGGTCAAGGAGCTGCGTTCGATCGGCATTCAGCCTGACATTCTGCTCTGCCGCACCGATCGCGAAATTCCGCGCGAGGAGCGTCGCAAGCTCGGACTCTTCTGCAATGTGCGCGAACAGGCGGTGATCGAGGCGCGCGACGCCGCCAACATCTATGACGTGCCGCGCGCCTATCACTCGGCGGGGTTGGACGCGCAGGTGCTCGCCGCCTTCGGCATCGAGCCCGCGCCAAAGCCCGACATGAGCCGCTGGAACGCGGTGACGCAGCGCATCAACAATCCGGAAGGCGAAGTCACCATCGCGGTCGTCGGCAAATACACCGAGATGAAGGACGCCTATAAGAGCCTCATCGAGGCGCTGGCGCATGGCGGGCTGGCGAACCGCGTCAAGGTCAATCTCGACTGGATCGAATCGGAGATTTTCGAAAGCGCCGATCCGGCCGCGCATCTTGAACATGTGCACGGCATTCTCGTTCCGGGGGGCTTTGGCCAGCGCGGCGCCGAGGGCAAGATTCTCGCGGCGCGTTTCGCGCGCGAGCGCGGCGTGCCCTATTTCGGCATCTGCTTTGGCATGCAGATGGCGGTGATCGAGGCCGCCCGCGCGCTCGCCGGAATCGACAAGGCGAATTCGACCGAGTTCGGCCCCTGCGCCGAGCCGGTCGTCGGCCTGATGACCGAATGGCTCAAGGGCAATGAACTCGAAAAGCGCGGCGTCGGCGAGGGGCTCGGCGGCACCATGCGGCTTGGCGCTTTTCCGGCGCTGTTGAAGCCGGAGTCGCGCATCGCCGGGATTTACGGCGCGACGGAGATCTCCGAGCGCCACCGCCATCGCTATGAGGTGAATTTCGCCTATCGCGAGCGGTTGGAGGATTGCGGTCTGTTGTTCGCCGGCTCGTCGCCTGACGGCCTGTTGCCCGAGACGGTCGAAATCCCGGGCCACCCCTGGTTCATCGGCGTGCAATATCACCCCGAACTGAAGTCGCGCCCGTTCGAGCCGCATCCGTTGTTTGCGAGTTTTATTGCGGCGGCGAAGGCGCAGAGCCGGTTGGTGTGACATAGAAAGATTTTGCAATGAACGAATTTAATCTCATCAAAATAGACGGCGGAAGGATATCGGAAGTCGCCGGCAAATTTATCGACAAAGTATCCGACGCCGTTGGCGTAATTGCCAAGCCATATCAAATAAAACGAGTTGCAGAAGCAGAAGCTCAGGCAGCAGTGATACAAGCCAATGCACGAGTTCAGATATCCGAGATTGAAAGGCGTGGATTGGAACGATTGATTCGTGAGGAAGGTCAAAAGCAAGAAAATATTGAAAATATAACCTATCGAGCTATCCCACATTTAAAATCAGATGCCAGGCCAGAAGACGTTGATAAGGACTGGATTTCACATTTTTTTGATCGCTGCCGCCTAGTATCTGACGAACAGATGCAAGAGCTTTGGGCTAGTATATTAGCTAACGAAACAAATACGCCGCATAGATTTTCTAAGAAGACAATTGATACGGTTGCTGCACTTGAAAAAAGTGACGCTGAGATGTTTTCAAATTTATGCAGTTTTGTCTGGCTAAGCGACGGGCCCCTCGTTTTTGTCATGGACAGCAAGCACAATATTTATCATTCCAAAAATATTACGTTTGATAATCTAGAGCATCTAGAAAGCATCGGTTTGATTAATTTTGGCACAGTAGGGAATTATACCACATCTTCTGACTTTGAAAGTGTAACTTTGTCATATTGTGGGCGTCAAATAAATTTAACACTTCAGAATAAAATAAAATGGAATCTAGGTCGTGTGAGGCTTACTCGAACCGGCGGCGAGCTATTTTATGTTTGCTCTGCCATTGGTTCAGAAGAATTCATGGATTACATGATTAACTATTGGATTAATACTGTCTCGCATGTGTCGGTTAGCGTCGACAACCGTTTAGAGTGGACCAAACCGGATTGGAATGTCCGCCCGACGTAGATCATCCGTGATTTCGCGCGGAGCGTAAACACCGATGAATATGAGAGTCGAGACGACTCCTGCCGAGCCTCCTCAGCATGAGGGCTGCTTGTTGGCGGCGCCAAAGCGGTTTCGCGGAAATCCCTCAAGGCAACAAGTTGGGCGTCCGTTACCAATCTGCGGCGCTCTTACCAACTGCGCAACTCAACAGCGCATCATCCTGCGCAACCTAAGCCCCTCATCCTGAGGAGCGTGCGGAGCACGCGTCTCGAAGGACGAGGGGCGACTCCAGTGGCGAGAATTTCGGGTCGCCGCAGTCCTCGTCCTTCGAGACGGCTCCTGCGGAGCCTCCTCAGGATGAGGACTGCTTGGTGGCGTAAGCCCGCGCTTGGTCCATTGGAGCGCGCGTACTCCCGTCCGGCCCGCTCACACCACCTCATATTCCTCATCGATCGGCACGCCGAGCGCGGCGACCAGCCGGTTCGTCTCCGACGCCATGCCGACGATCGCCAGCAACTCGCGATATTCCTCTTCGCTCATGCCCTTCGCGCGGGCGTTCGCCGTGTGCGAATGGATGCAATAGGGACAGGCGTGGGCGATCGAGACGGCGATGTAGATCATCTCCTTGACCTTCGGGTCCAAGACGCCCGGCCCCATCACCTCTTTTACGCTCTCCCAGGTGCGCTTCAGCGTCGCCGGATCATGCGCCAGCGCCCGCCAGAAATTATTGACGAAGTCGCTTTTGCGCGTCGCGCGAATGTCGGCGAAGACGGCGTGCGCTTCGGGCGAGAGGTCTTCGTCGGTGAGCAGTCGAACCGTGGCCATGATGTTTTCCGTTTGATGCGAAGACAGCACGCGTCATTTGTTGGGAGGGTTGGCGGCGGCGGGCCATGTGCGAGGGCCCCGATTGACATGATAATTCACGCCGCAACCCGAGAGCGCCACGGCGATCACGACAAACAACATCAATTTGGCAGGCGTTGTTCGCATCTTTCCTCTCCTGCGGCGTTGACGTTCCGTTTTTGTCAGAAAAACCCCACACGCGCCCCTGGAATCGCTGCGTTTTCGGCTTGTGACATGGCGCGTGTTTTGCTTCTCGCGGCGAGCGACACGCGCGCATGACAGGGAGAGAACGCAGGACGTCAGCGAAACCCCTTCGCCTAGTTTTCTGCGTTATTTCAAGGCGGTGCGCCAATTTGACCGGGACGCGCCCAATTGACGCGCGATATGCTGCAGCGCACAATGTTCGCCATATGCCTGCGCTACACGATTCGACCGGCGGGGCGCGCGCCCGTCGAACTGTCTGCGCGGCGAGGAGGTCATGATGGAATCGGTCAAACAGTGGTTTCAGGACTGGTCGGACGCGTGTGAATACGCCAAGGAATGCGCCCCCGACTTTTCCTTCCTGTCGTCTTTCGCCTTTGGCGAACCCTATACGGCGCTCTTCAGCATCGCCGGCGTCTGCTGGCTGGTCTGGGCGCTCAACGAGCGCGCGATCAAACGCAAAGCCGCACGCCTGCGGGCGAGGGCCGTAAAGGCGGAAAGCTGCGCGGAGTCGCGCGACGCCGCGCTGCGGGATATGACGCGGGGGCCCGTCCAGGAAGACACGAAAGAAAAGCTCGCGGCGTGACGCGGCCAAGCGCGGATTGAACGCGCTCAGCCGCGCGCTATCCTTGCGTTAGAGCGCTCTCTACGATCTCTTGGCAAAGGGGCGCGTAATGGCTGTCGGGCTTGTGACCCAACTCCCGCGAGGATACGACGCCCGCATGACGCGGCTGCGCGCGCCGCAGCCGAGCGGCCTCGCCTGACGTCCAGATTGATGAGAGCGACGTTGGAAGGCGAGGGCACATCATGAGCGAATTTTCTGTCGGCAATGGCGCCTGGGTCCTGGTTGGCGACGGCCGCCGGGCGCTCTTTTTTCAAAACCATGGCGACGCCGAACTCCTCGACCTTCGCGTCGTCGAAACGCGAGTCGACGACAATCCGCCGACGCATGAGCAGGGAACGGATCGTCCCGGCCGCAGCTTCGCGTCCTTCTCGCCTGGCCGGAGCGCCATGCAAAATACCGACTGGCATGAACTGGAGGAGGAGCGCTTCGCCCGCGCCATGGCGGACCGCATCAATCAGGCGGCGGAATCAGGAGAATTGGACGCCATCGCCATTGTCGCGCCGCCAAAGGCGCTCGGCGAGATCCGCAAGGAGCTGTCCGCCAAGGCGCAAAGCAAGGTCGTTGGCGAACTCGCCAAGGACCTGACCCGCCATCCGCTCAAGGATATCGAAAAGGCGCTAACCCACGGCTGAAAGGCAGGGGAAAGTTTTGAGCTTTCCCCTGCGCAGTCGGAGGCGATTCGTCCCAGCCCCGCCTCCGACGCTCGACTCTCGTGCGAGCGTGGCCATAATGACGCATTCTTCCCAAGAAATCAGTGCGGCTGCGCACAGCGCGCGAAACCGTCGCAATTGAGCCGCAATGATGCGGGACGGAGCGTGTTTGGCTTCGCCTGAGCCGCGACGCCGCGTAGAACACTTGAGCACGGGCGGCGTATGGGGCGCGGGCGTATCATCTTGGCGGCGCTTCTGGCGCTCGCGTTCAGCGCTTGTTCGAGCCGGCCGCATGGCACGCTCGTCGCGACCCATCAGGTCGCGCCGGGCGCCAGCGTCGTCGATCTTCTGGTCGTCACCACTAGGCAGCCGGACGACTCCGAGCCCGGCGTCATGTTCTCGGGCGAACGCGGGCATGGCGTCCATTTCGCCGACATCGCCGTCTCGATCCCGCCCGACGCCGCCCGCGTGGTCGGCGACGTGCAGTGGCCGGACGGGCCGACTCCCAACCCGGCCATCCAATTCGCCACGGTTCGCGCCGAGGTGTTGAGCAGGGAGGCTGCGCTCGCGGCCTTCAACGCCCGCATCCGCAAGACGCCCAAGCGGCAGGTGCTGGTCTTTGTGCACGGCTTCAACACGCGTTTCGAAGAGGCTGTCTACCGCTTCGCGCAGATCGTCCACGACTCGCGCGCCGACGTCACGCCCGTGCTGTTCACCTGGCCCTCCCGCGGCCGGCTGCTGCAATATGGCTACGACCATGAGAGCGCCAGCTATTCGCGCGACGCCCTGGAGCTCTTGCTGCAGGCGCTGCAGCGCGACCGGGATGTCGGCGAGATTTCGATCCTCGCGCATTCCATGGGCAATTGGGTGACGCTCGAAGCGCTGCGCCAGATGGCGATCCGCAACGGCCAGATCGGATCGAAAATCCAGAACGTCATGCTCGCCTCGCCGGACGTCGATTTTGACGTGTTCCGCCGCCAGATCGCGGAAATCGGCGGCGTTCGACCTTCGATCTTTACGCTGTTCGCCTCGCGCGACGACGACGCGCTGGCGGCATCCCGCCGCTTCTGGGGCAATACGCGTCTGGGCGCGGTCGATCCGAAGGCGTCCCCCTATCAGGAAGTCCTCGACCGGGATCGGGTGAAGGTCGTCGATCTCACGGGCATCGCCACCAGCGATCCTTTGGAGCATAGCAAGTTCGCGTCCTCCCCCCAGGTCGTGCGCTCGATCGGCGCCAGGCTGGCGCAGGGTCAGCCGCTAAGAGACGGACAGGCGGGCATCGGCGATCACCTTGGAATCGCGACCGCGGGGGCGGTTTCGGCGGTCGGCGGCGTGGCCGGGGCGGCGGTCGCTGCGCCCTTCGCCATTGTCGATCCGGCGACGCGCGAGAATTTGAGCGAACATCTGGGCGCCGCCGGTCAAAAGCTTGATCCGCAATATTAATTTAACGCAGCTGTGAATTCGATCCGTCTGGTGACCCTATTTTGGAGGGCTGTTGCCGCAATGTCACAGCCAGCGACGCTGAAGCCCGCTAGGGTCAACCGCTCGCGACGATCACCGCACGGGACTTCAATAGCAATGTCATACAAGCGTCAGCTTCTCGCCGTTCTGGCGGTCGCCCTCGCTGCGTCTTCAGCGCGCGCCGAGGGTCCGACCTGGTGGAAGGCTCCGCTCTCGGAAAACCCCGGACCCAAGCGCGCCGTCGACGGCGTCAACGGCAAGCTCGAAGGTTTTGGCGGCGGCTCTGACTGGGTGGGCTTCGCGCGTTTGAACAACGCCTCGGCCGGCGGGATGGGGTCGATCACGGCCCCCGTCGGCGACCGTTTCGGCCTTCAGGTCGACGCGATCGCGGCGGGGCATCGCGGCTTCTTCGTGAGCGGCGGCGCCGGACACGCTTTCTGGCGCGATCCGAGCGTGGGTCTCCTCGGCGGCTATGGAGCGATCGCTCACGACAAGCGTCTCGACGACACGCGTTTCCGCGTCGGCGCTGAAAGCGCCTATTACTATGGACCGTTCTCGATCACCAGCATCGCCGGCTATGAGGAGAGCGCGGGCCATTTCTTCACGCCGCTGGGCTATGGACCCGGATATCTCGCCTATCACTGGCAGCCGCGGCGCGGGCGCTTCTTCGACATGTTCGATATCAGCGTCTATCCGACCTATAACGTCAAAATCTCGGTCGGCCATCGTTACGTCGGCGGGCGGCATGCGGCCGCGCTCAGCGGCGAGGCGCTCATCTGGAATCTCGGCCATTCCGCGATCACCGGCTTCATCGAAAGCCGCGTGGGCGAGAATGATTATAAGGCGGTCTGGGGCGGCATTCGCATCTATCTCGGCGAGAGCGACAAGACTCTCATCAGCCGACACCGCGAAGACGACCTGCCCAATTGGCTGAAGGACGACATGTTCGCGTCGCAGAACAGCGTTCGCGTCGGCGCGACGCCCGTCTTTTACCCGACCCTGCAGCAGCCTTGAAGCCGCCGCGCTGCGCCCGATATGCGGGACGCAGCGTGAGGAGGCGCGAGAAGGCGCAATGAGCAGTTCGACGTCTTTTTCGGATCGGCGGCCGTCGCGGCTCGTCTCAGGAGTCGTCGCCGCGGCGCCTGTGCTCGCCGCCGCGGTGCTCGGCAGTTTTGCAACGACGCCGAACATCCCTTGGTACGATACACTCGCTAAGCCGCCGCTGAATCCGCCGAATTGGGTGTTCGGCCCGGCTTGGACGGCTCTCTACATATTGATGGCTTACGCCTTCTACCGGATTCTACGGCTCGAGCCGACGACGCCGGGTCGGCGCGGCGCGATCTTCGTCTTTTTCGCGCAGCTCGTTCTGAACGCGGCTTGGTCATTCGCCTTTTTCTCGGCGCGAAGCCCCCAGCTCGGACTCGTCGTCATTTTGCCGATGGCGGCGCTTCTCGTCGCCACGATCGTCTTGTTCTGGCGGCTTGATCGCGTCGCGGGATATTCTCTGGCGCCAACCGCATTCTGGGTAGCCTTCGCGACCTATCTCAACGCCGGGATATTTGTCCTCAATCGCTAGAAGGGCGCTGATCGCGCGGCGGCGACATAGGCGTCGGCGTCCTGCTGCAGCAGCAACCGCTCTTTGACGAGCTTGTCGGCGATCACGCGCATCGTCGCGACGAAATAGGCGCGCGATCCGTAGCGCTCGACGAGCGCCGAACGAGGGTCGGCGTTCTTATCGCGATCC